>JAMLIA010000040.1 GCA_023954495.1 Thermomicrobiales bacterium
AGACCGTCCGAGCCCCGAATTCTGCCGAAACGCGCCAACGCGGCGTAGTGGTGACAAGAAGGAGTCCGATCATGGCCGCGTGTCAGCTTTGCGGCAAAAGCAAGTCGTTCGGTCACAACGTCAGCTTCTCGAAGCGACGGACCAATCGCGACTACAAGCCGAATGTTCACAAGAAGCGCCTCGTCGTCGACGGCGTGGTGATTCGCGTCAACGTTTGCACGCGCTGCATGCGTTCGATGAGCAAGTCGGCGGCGTAAGTCGAGTCGACGCTCAGCAAACGTGAAAGCACCCGGTTACTCGACCGGGTGCTTTTTTGATTGTCTAAACAATCGCTTCGAAAGCATTGCGAACTTCCGACCGCACCGTATCGTCCGGATCGTTTCGCGCGGCATGTTCGAGCGATGCGATCGCCGCAGCGCCGTAGCGATGACCCAACGCCCAGGCGGCGTGTCCGCGCACCAGCGGCTCGTCGTGTGAACGAAGTGCCGTTTCCAGCGCCGGCATGTCGCGTTCTTCGCCGATGTTCCCAAGCGCGACCGCGGCATTCCGCGCCAGACCGACCCGTTTCGTTCGCAGGACCGCGGTGGCGCGATAGGTTTCCCGGTACTCCGGTTCACTCATCGTCAGGAGTCTATCCAGCGCTGGATAGGCATTGTCGATCGATTTCGGCAGCACATCGGGATCGTCGACTTCGCGAGCAGCGCCCGTGTACGGGCAGACCTCCTGGCAGACATCGCAGCCGAACACCCAATCTCCCAGCAACGGCCTGATATCGATTGGAATTGCGCCCGCCTGTTCGATGGTCTGGAACGACAGGCAGCGCGGGGTGTCGATCGTGTACGGTGCGACGATCGCCCCGGTTGGGCACCGGTCGAGACAAATCGTGCAACGTCCGCAGTCGCGATTCAGCGGCAGATCTGGCGTAATGTCGACGTCGATCAGCACCTCGCCGAGCATCACCCACGAACCGTGGCGCGGAACGATGATCATTGAGTTCTTGCCAACCCAGCCAGTGCCAGCGCGTTCGGCGACGGCGCGATCGAAGATGCGGGCTGTGTCGGCAAGCGTGCGAGATTCCAGCGGTCGCCCGATGTGTTGCTCCAGGCTGTCCACCATCGCGACCATACGTCGTTTCAGCGTCTTGTGATAATCACGTCCCCAGGCGTAGCGAGCGATGCGACCGCGCAATACTCCATCATCGGGCGGTTCGGCAGCACCGGTCCAGAAGGGCACGCCGACGGAAATGATCGACTCGACGCGATCGTGCAGTGTCCGTGGATCAGCTGCCTCACGCGTCCTCTCCACCGTGAACCACGGCATCCCGGCTGTGTGGCCGCGCTCGATATGGTCGATGATGTAGTCACGCGCGGTGTTGAATGGCTCGGCGCTGGCGACACCAGCGACCACAAGGCCGTGCTGGCGAGCAATCGCCGCCAGATCCGCACGTGACACGAGCGCCGTCATCTGGGCGCGCCAACTGTGTCGACGAGTGCCAGCGCCTCGTCCATAGTTGGCTGGGACGCACGAGCGCCGAGTGCGCGACAGGCGAGCGCTCCGAGCGCGTTCCCACGCTGCACAATCTCCTCATCGGAGCAGCGATCGAGCAGTCCCCATAGACAGCCAGCCGCGAATGCGTCGCCGGCTCCCGTTGTGTCGACTGGCTCGATCGAGAACGCAGGCAGGTGTGTAATACCGTCTGCCCGAACGACGTACGCCCCATTCGCGCCGTGGGAGATATAGAGCGCCCGGCAGGCACTGGCGACGAGATCGGCACGTGCTTTCGCGAAGGCTGCGTCCAGATCCGGCTCGCCGGTCAATGCGCGCAGTTCGCGAACATTGCCGCAGACGGCATCGTGCCGCAGAACATGCCCCCATCCAGATCCGGAGCCCATTTCAACCAGATAGGTCATCGTGCCGAACAGCTTGGTGCGCGGACTCTGGTGCGCTGGAAGATCGAGAAAGAAGTTGCGTAGGCGCGGGTCGTCCACGTCGAGCATGACCCACTGATGATCCAGCATTTCAGGCACCGGCAAGAGATCTCCCATGACCGGTTTGGCACCCTGAATCCAGAAGATCGTGCGGTCGCGATGTTGCTCCGCGCCAGAAATGACGATGATGCCGGTATCGGACGGTTCGTTCTCGCGGACGATCATGTGCTCGACATTGCAGCCTGCGTCGCGCAGATCGTTGATGAGAGCGGCACCCTGCGAGTCGTCACCGACAGCCGAAACGAATGTTACCGGAATGCCCAGCCGCGCGAGCGCGGCGGAGGTGTTCGCGGTTGTTCCGCCGGATTGCTCGAACTGATGCCGGACAATGGCGTACTCGCCGGGGCCGGGATAGGCATCCGTGACTACGAACCGATCCCATGAGCTCAGGCCGAGCGTTGCTACCCCTCGCCGCATGTCGCCGCCAAACCTCCACCTCAGCGCAGCCGAGGCCCGTCGCCTCACGCGGTAAAGGATAACCCGCCCTGCGTTTTATGCCGCGTGGATACAATGTGTGACACGGGCAGGAGGTATGGTGGTCAGCCAACGGATTCTCGTCGTCGAGGACGAGGTTGAGCTCGCTCAGGCGCTGAAATTCAATCTCGATCGTCAAGGCTACGAGACCATTGTCGTCGGCGATGGCTTCGATGCTGTGGCGCAGGTCGAGCGCGGCGGCGTTGATGCGATGGTGCTTGATGTCATGCTTCCCGGATTGGATGGATTCGAGGTCTGCCGCCGCGTGCGGCAGATATCCAATGTCCCGATCCTGATGCTGACGGCGCGTGCCGATGAGGTCGATCGCGTTATTGGCCTCGAAATCGGTGCTGACGACTACCTGACCAAACCGTTTGGTCTGCGCGAGCTCCTTGCACGTGTCCGCGCGCTGTTGCGTCGCAGCGCCAGCGACCAGTCATTTGACACACAGGAGAGCGTGTCAGGTGATGTCCGCGTCTCCGAGCGCGAGCGGCGCGTTTGGCGCGGCGAACGGGAGCTGACGTTGCGGCCACGAGAATACGAGCTCCTGCGCTTCTTGCTGCATCATCCTCGGCAGGCATTGAGTCGACAGCAGATTCTTGACGGCGCGTGGGGCGTCGATTACATCGGTGATGAGCGCACTGTGGATGTGCATATCCGCGCATTGCGTGAGCAGATCGAGGATGATCCATCGCAACCAACCAGGATCACGACGGTGCGCGGAGTCGGATATCGCTACGACGGATGAAGAGAGAGCCGGATGAGATCGCTGATCTATCAATTCCTTGCGCCAGTCGCCGTCGTAGCGATCTGTGCCGGCCTTGCGGCGTTCACCGGCGTGTGGATCATCGTCATTGTCGGAGGTATCGCTGGCATTGTCCTGGCAGCAGTGTTCGCTCAGCGGGCGCTGGCGCGCCTTGCGCAACTACAGCTGATTACATCACGACAGTTTGCTCCAGCTCGGAGCGGTGAAATCGTCAATTGGCCCGAAGAAGATGGCGACGAGATTGACGAGGCGTTGCACCACGCCGAAGCCTTCATGTCGTCAGCGAGCGAGCGCTGGACGGCCGAATCGGAACGTGTGCGTCACCTCAACCACGTGCTTGACCGCATGCGCGATGCGGTCATTCAGGTTGACGCGCACGGTGTCGTGACCTATGGGAACCTCGCGGCGTCAACGATGTTTGGCGGTCGCAATCCGGCCGGTCGGTCATTTATCCGAGTCGTTCGTGACCATCGCATGGACGCCGTGGTTCGCCGCTGTCTCGATACTGGCGAAGATGAACAGTACACCTTCGATCTGCCCGGCGACCCGCGCATCATGAACGCGATCATCGTGCGGATCGCCCAATATCCGAAAGAGGCGCTTGTCGTCCTTCGCGACGTTACTGAGCTGAATCGTCTGCAGACAGTGCGTCGGGATTTCGTCGCGAACGTGTCGCACGAGCTGCGTACGCCCCTCTCGACCATCAAGATCCTCGCCGATACGATTCTGGATTTGCAGCCGGAGGACGAGGAAGTACAGCGCTTCGTCGGCAAAATCGACGATGAGATCGACTCGATGACGATGCTGGTGCAGGACCTGCTCGATATCAGCCAGCTGGAGAAGGGTCCCGAGAGCCTGCGCTACGGTGCTGCCAACCCGGCCGCCATCGCACAGAGCGTTGTCGAGCGGATGGGGCCCCGAGCCGAAAAGGCGGGCGTGACACTCTCAACGACCGCTGATGCGTCCGTTGGCGAGATCCATGCTGATGGACGGCGGCTGGAGCACGCGCTGCTCAATCTGGCGACCAACGCAATCGATCACACGCCATCTGGAGGAGCGGTTCGTATCGACGTTCGTGCCACCGACGCCGAGACGACGTTCCTCGTGAGCGACAACGGCAGCGGCATCGCTGACGCGGATCTTGAGCGGATCTGGGAGCGCTTCTTCAAGACTGACCGCTCGCGCGCAGAACCCGGCACCGGTCTGGGCTTGGCGATCGTCAAGCATGTCGCCCTCGCCCACGGCGGGAATGTCGACGTCAACAGCACGCTCGGAATGGGATCGACCTTTGAGATCACCATTCCGAACAGCGAAGTGAATGCGTCGGTTCGAGCAACCGCCTAGCGCGGATCAGGAGACTGCCGCAGCCTCGCGCTCAGCGATGATTTGTCGGATCTCGCTCTTCAGCGCGTCGACGATCTCGTCTTCCTTGACGGTCTTGAAGATCTCGCCCTTGCGGAAGATCACGCCCTTGCCGCGACCGGCGGCAACGCCGACATCGGCGTCGCGCGCTTCGCCCGGGCCGTTCACGACGCAACCCATCACTGCGACGCGGATTGGCTCCTTGATCTCCGCCAGGAACTCGTCGACTTCATTGGCGAGCTTGAAGAGATCGACCTCGACACGGCCGCAGGTTGGGCAGGCGATCATAGTCGCGCCGTGCTGGCGCAGCTCCAGGCTCTTCAGGATCTCGTAGCAGACGAAAACCTCTTCGACCGGATCGGTCGTCAGCGAGACGCGGATCGTGTCGCCAATTCCCATAGCCAGGAGTGTGCCAATGCCAACTGCCGAGCGGACGCTCCCGGCCTTCGGGGTCCCGGCCTCGGTAACGCCGAGATGGAATGGATACGGTACCCGCTTCGCCATGCGGCGGTAGGCCTCCAGCATGACCGGCACCTCGAACGCCTTCAGCGAGACCTTGATCTCGTGATAGTCGAGCTCTTCGAGGATCTTGATGTGTCCGAGGGCGGTGCGCACCATGTGCTCTGCACGAAGCTCGGCCTGCGTGGCATTCTCGGCGGCCATCTCGTCGACAAACTCTTTGGTCATCGGCGGGACGGAGCCGAAGTTCACACCGATCCGAATCGGGACACGGCGCTCCTTGGCGCGTTCGACAACCTCAACGACGTCGTCATGCTTGCGGATGTTGCCGGGGTTCAGGCGCAGTCCGTGGATGCCCGCGTCGATCGCCTTGAGAGCCAGTGTGTGCTCAAAGTGGATATCCGCAATCAACGGCACAGGTGAGTACGGCACGATATTCGGCAGCGCCGCTGCAGCCTTGCGGTCCGGCACAGCGATGCGGACGATCTCGCAGCCTGCCTCAGCCAGCTCGTTGATCTGCCGGAGCGTCGCCTGCGGGTCGCGCGTGTCCGCGGTTGCCATTGACTGCACGACAACGGGTGCTCCGCCGCCAATGCGAACGTTGCCAACCTGTACTGGCCGGGTTATCCGGCGCGGAGCGAGCACTGTCACACCTTACCTCCAGGACCGTAGCGATCTCTGCGGTATCGGCCGCATCATGTAGATCGCTGTCTATTGTTCCAGTGCGGTGACGTCACTACTCAAGGACGGACGCGCCGCTAAAAATACGGTTGATGTCGACAAAGGCGATCAGGAACATCGCCGTCAACAAGATCATCAGGCCAACGAAGTGAACGACGCCTTCCTTTTCCGGCGACACACGCTTCCCACCGCGTAGCACTTCGATCAGCACGAATAGTAGACGCCCGCCATCGAGCGCCGGCAACGGTAAAAGGTTAAGAATCGCCAGATTCAGTGACAGGATGATCGTCAGGTTCGTCAGCGTGACCCACAGCGGCGTGGCACTGCGGCTGATGACTTCCGAAGTGAGCTGTCCCATCCCGATCGGGCCGGCCACATCGGCCAGCGACGTGTCGCCCCGAACAAGGCTCATCAGGCCGGATCCCATTTGCTGAATCGTTGATCCGAACGACCGCACTGTTTCCATTGGAAGCTGCAGCAGTCCGACTCGTTCAAACACGAGATGCTGCGTGAGGTCAGCACCAAGTGGTTCGCGGTCGAGTGGGAGATTGCTGGGCAAGTCCGCCGTCAGTGTGACGGGAGTACCGTCGCGCATGACCTGGAGGTCGACTGTTTCGCCCTGGTTGTTGCGCAGGAAGAGTGCGTAGGCGAGGTAATCAGTTACCGGCTGACCGCCAGTGGCGATGATTTCGTCGCCGGGCTGCAAGCCGATTGTCGCGGCGGTGCTATCGTCCGGCACGGCTTCGACACGTAGTGTGGCTACCGGCGCGGAGCTCAGCGTTATCCCTGTGCGGCCCTGCCCAGCCGGCGGGTCTTCGCGCGGTGTGATCGTTGTCGTCACCGTCTCGCCGGCGCGGTCGAGCACGACGGTCGTCGCGCTTCCGGCACTGTCGGCAGTCAGCCGCGAGACATCGTTGGCGTCGTTGATCGTTTCGCCGGAGATTTCGAGGAAGCGGTCGCCGCTCTTCCAACCAGCCTGCTGGGCCGGAGAATCGTTCGCGACATCGACGACGTAGACGTTGTCGCTGCTCTTGCCCTGGCCGCCGATCAGGACGGCGAGAAGCACGAAGGCAGTGATGAGGTTCATGGCAGAACCTGCAGCCAGGAACCTGGCTCGCTGACCAGCAGTCTTGGACTGCATGCTATCGACGGCGTTGGACTTACCGTCCTCGCCGAGCACACGAACAAATCCGCCGATCGGGAGCAGGTTGATCGAATAGATCGTGTCACCGCGTTTGGTGCCCCAGATGCGAGGCGGGAGCCCAAAGCCGAACTCTTCGACACGTACGCCTGCACGGCGAGCCATGACGAAGTGTCCGAGTTCGTGGACAAATATCAGTACACCGAGAATCGGAATAATCCAAAGGGCATTCAGGAAGGTCACAGCCAGCTCTCTTGATTGTCGAGGAGCGTCGTCCGATGCCAGGAGATCGGCGAACGCATCAGGAAAATCGTACCGTCACTGACAAGTACGCGCAACGAATTCCGGATACGTCGCACCGGCAGATTGTCGAGCACCGAAATCACTCTATGCTAGAATCACGCGGTTGTGGATCATCGAATGAACGAGGCGAACCCGGGCCACCCGGAAGCGCCGCAACGGCGTAACGCACCGGCCCGGTCATTGACGCAGAAGGGCCGGTACGGATGATCATTGGTATCCCGAAGGAAATCAAGGACAACGAGAACCGGGTGTCGACCACCCCCGGGGGCGTCCACGAGTACGTTTCTCGCGGCCATCAGGTTGTCGTGGAAACGAATGCCGGCACCGGCAGCGGATTCCAGGACGATGAGTATGCTGCTGCAGGCGCTGAGATCGTTGACACGCACGAAGAAGTGTTCGCGCGCGCCGAAATGGTTGCGAAGGTCAAAGAGCCAATCTCATCAGAGTACGCGCTGCTTCGCGATGGCCAAATCCTCTATACATATCTGCACCTCGCGGCTGAGCAGGCGCTCACGCAGGCACTCGTTGACCGCGGGGTCGTTGCCGTCGCCTACGAAACGGTCGAGCTGCCGAATCACTCTCTGCCACTCCTGACGCCGATGAGCGAAGTCGCGGGGCGCATGGCCGTCCACATTGGTGCGTACTACCTGGAGAAGGTGAACGGCGGACGCGGCGTGCTGATCGGCGGCGTGCCTGGCGTGCGGCCGGCGGACGTTGTCATTGTCGGCGGCGGAGTCGTCGGCACCAACGCGGCTCAGGTTGCGCTCGGTATGGGCGCGAACGTGACTATCCTGGACGTATCGCTTGATCGACTGCGCTATCTCGACCACGTGCTACACGGCCGAATCACGACGATGGCATCAACCCGTTCGACACTTGCCGATGCAGTCGCAAACGCTGACCTGGTGATCGGTGCGGTGCTGATTACTGGTGCGCGCGCGCCGAAGCTGGTGACGCCGGAGATGATCGCGTCGATGACAGACGGCTCTGTTGTCGTCGACGTCGCGATCGACCAGGGCGGCTGCATCTCGACTGCCAGCCCGACCAGCCACAGCGATCCGACGTTTGTCGTAGACGGTGTGGTTCACTACTGCGTGACGAACATGCCCGGAGCAGTGCCACGAACGAGCACGATTGCGCTCTCGAATGCGACGCTGCCGTACGGGTTGCGGCTGGCCGACTCCGGTCTGGACGCGATCCGCCGAGATCCGGCGCTGGCAAAGGGTGTAAACGTCTATCGCGGTCAGGTAACGTATCAGGCTGTTGCAGAGGCATTTGGCATGCCGTCTGCTTCTATTGAGAGTCTGCTCGCATAACGGACCGGGAGCGCGCGGAGGGTTCGCATCTCGTATGGGAGTCGTGCGCGGGGTGATCACTCGGGAGGAAATACTCATGCGGGATAGTATCGAGCGCTTTCTCAGCGCACTCGAGGACGAGAATGAGTTCTCGGCGAATACCGTCTCCGCCTATCGAAACGACCTCGGTCAGTTCGTCCGGTATCTGGAAGAGCGCCAGTCGATTTCGGCATGGCCGGAAGTTCAGCCATCGCATCTGACGTCGTACGCACTTGAGCTTCGTGAGCGTGAGTACGCAGCGTCCACCATCGCCCGCAAAACGGCAGCCGTGAAATCGTTCTTCGGCTATCTCTCCCGAAGTGGCGAACTGCGGTCCGATCCTTCGGAATCGATGGCCACACCACGGGTTGAGAAGTTCGCCCCCAAGGCGCTGCCAGAGCGCGATGTGCAGGCGTTGCTCGCCGAGCCGGCCAAGCAATGCACGCCGGAGGCGAAGCGCGATCTGGCGATGATGCAGATGCTATACGCGAGCGGGATGCGCGTGTCGGAGCTCGTCAGCCTCGACGTCGATGACGTCGATCTGGCGCGCGGCAGTGTGCGATGCACCGGCAAGCAGAATCGGCTGCGTGAGATCGATCTTCCAGGAACGGTCATGGACACTGCCCGTGACTACGTAACCGAGGCTCGTCCGCAGATCTGCCGGGACGGCGAACAGTCCGCGCTCTTCCTCAATCAGCGAGGCACCCGACTGACTCGTCAGGGGTTCTGGCTGATCCTGAAACAATACGCGCATCGGGTCGGCATCGACGACATCACTCCACACACGCTGCGGCATTCGTTCGCCGCGCACCAACTGACGCGCGGGCGCGAGCTCGGCGATATTCAGCGCATGCTGGGGCACGTCAGCATCTCGACGACGCAGGTGTATCAGCAGGTGGCATCTGACCTGGCGAATGGGGCGAATGCCAAAACTGCATCAGCTGTTGCAGATAATGAGCAGTCGACGGCCTGATCGGACCAAGGCGCAGGAAGAATCAGTTCGCGGGTGAGACGCGGGTCTCGCCCATTTTCATTCAGAGATAACGCAACGTACGAGGGAGATTGACGCGACGTGAATGAGCCGACCAGGCCGAAGGTGACGTTGGAAGAGCTTGCGTCTCTGGCAAAGCGCCGTGGCTTTGTGTTTTCAGGCAGCGAAATCTACGGCGGGCTGGCCAACACGTTCGACTTTGGCCCGCTCGGCGTTGAGCTGCGGAACAACATCAAGCGCTCGTGGTGGCAGCGCTTCATTCGCGAGCGCGCCGATATGGTCGGTATCGACGGTGGCATTTTGCTGAATCCGCGTGTCTGGGAAGCCAGCGGCCACATCGATGAGTTCAACGATCCGCTGACGGACTGCCGCATCTGCCGCAGTCGCTATCGCGCTGACACGTTGATTGAGGACGCCGGGGGCGAATCCGCCGAAGGCAAGTCGTTCGAGGAACTGACGCAGCTCATCGCACAACTTGGCATCACCTGCCCGAATTGCGGCAATCGCGACTGGACGCCGGTCCGCGCGTTCAACATGATGTTTCGGACATACATCGGTCCGGTGGACGAGACGGCAACAACCACCTACCTGCGCCCTGAAACGGCGCAGAACATCTTCGTTCAGTACAAGAACGTGCAGCAATCCAGCCGCCTGAAGGTTCCGTTCGGCATCGCCCAGATCGGCAAGGCATTCCGCAACGAGATCACGCCGGGCAACTTTATCTTCCGGTTGCTTGAGTTTGAGCAAATGGAGATCGAGTATTTCATCCAGCCCGACGATTGGGAAGCCCAGTTCAACGCCTGGGCGGATGCGCAGGGCGAGTGGTTTACGTCGCTCGGTATCGATCCGTCACGCTTGCGACGCCGCGAACATCATGCCGACGAGCTATCGCACTACTCGAAGCGCACGGTTGACTACGAGTACCTCTTCCCCATCGGCTGGAAGGAGTTGTCTGGTCTCGCGTATCGGACCGACTTCGACCTGCAACGACATCAGGAACACTCCGGCGAAGACCTCACCTATTTCGATCAGGCGCGTAATGAGCGCTATCTGCCGCATGTGATCGAGCCAACGTTTGGCGTCGATCGCACGATGCTGATGGTGCTGTGCGATGCCTACGACGTCGAAGAGACGCCAGACGCAAAGGGCGAGGCGGCTTCTCGCGTCGTGCTGCGGCTACATCCGAACCTCGCACCGTACACCGTCGCCGTGCTGCCGCTATCGAAGAAGCCGGAGCTGGCGGTGGTTGCGGAACCGCTTTACCACG
Organism: Thermomicrobiales bacterium; assembly: GCA_023954495.1. Lineage (NCBI taxonomy): Bacteria > Pseudomonadati > Thermomicrobiota > Thermomicrobia > Thermomicrobiales > Thermomicrobiales bacterium. Next base: position 10,767 of record JAMLIA010000040.1, read on the forward strand.
AATTGCGACGGCGCTTCTCGGTGGAATACGACGAGACGCAGAGTATCGGCAGACGCTATCGTCGCCAGGACGAGATCGGTACACCGTTCTGCGTTACGGTCGACTTCGATTCGATCGAGGATCACTCGGTCACGATTCGTGAGCGGGACAGCATGTCACAGGTCCGCATACCGATTGCAGACGTGGTCGAGTATATTGCTGAGCAGCTTCGCGCTACGGAGTAGCGCCGCCTAGAGTTCTTCTTCGACGCCGACGATGCGTTCGAGAATGGCGTTCAGCTCTTCATCGGAGTTGAAACTGATGACGATGCGCCCGGTCTCGCCGCGCCGTGCCAGTTCGACCCGTGTGCCGAGCGCGCGTCGAAGGCTGGACTCGACTGCCCGAACGGCAGGATCTGCTGCGTGAGACGCGGTTGGGCGGGTTCGGCGTGGTGCATCAGCAGTGCGTTGCACAAGACGCTCAGTCTCGCGAACGCTGAGATCCCCACTGATCACCTGTCGAAGCAAATGCTCAAGGGTCATCGGGTCGTCAACAGCCAGGAGCGCCTTGGCATGTCCGGCGGAGATCTGTTCGTTGGCGACCGCCTCCTGAATCGACTCGGGGGCGGAGAGCAGACGGATCGAGTTCGCAATCGCTGGCCGACTCTTGCCGACGCGCTCGGCAACAGCTGATTGGGTCAAGCCGAACTCGGTCGTGAGCTGCCGGTAGGCGAGCGCTTCTTCGATCGGATTCAGGTCGGCACGCTGGACGTTCTCAACGAGCGCCAACTCAAGGAGTTGCGCGGGAGTTGCTTCGCGGACGATGACAGGCACTGACCGCAGCCCGGCCATCTGCGCGGCACGCCAGCGTCGTTCACCGGCAACGATCTGATAGGGCGTGCTGCCTCCGGCCGCGCGTGTGACGACAATCGGCTGAATGATGCCGTGCTCGCGAATGGACGCGGCGAGCGACTCCAGCTGCTCGGAATCCCAGCGCACACGTGGCTGGACCGGGTTCGGCTCGAGCGTCCCGACATCAACCGTAATCGCGCCACCGCTGGCTTCGTCCTGACCAATGCCCGGAATGAGTGATTCCAGACCGCGACCGAGTCCGCCGCGTCGCGTCGTCACCGTGTGCATCTCCCTCCCGCGTCCTGTCGAGTATACCCGCGGGGAGCGGACCGCGGTTTTCGTGCAGCGAATCACAATCCACTCATTGAGGGCTATACTTCACCGCTGATACTGGCTGAGAACGGAGTGAACAGTTGAGCAGTGAAGTAACCGAGGCGCTATCGGCGGTCGCATCCGCGGTGCTGCTGGTTGGTGTCGGAGCATTCTTCAGCCTCTGGGTTCACCGCTCGGCCGGCAATCGGGCGCTGACGATGGGGTTGTATATCGTCTTCGGTGCATTCGGCTTTTTCCTGTTTCTCTTTGGGCTCGGTTCAATATTCCGCGATTGGCGCGAAGGTAACTCACCCGAGACCAGCTCAATCATCGCACTGCTGGTTGGCGTCATTGCCGCGCTCACGCTCGTTCCTTCACTGCGCGCGGTGACGGCGAAAGTCATCCCGTTCGACCCAACCTCCTGGCCGGCGACGATTGGACTCTATGTCCTCAGTGCGTTGGGTATCGTCTCACTGTTTTCGTTGTTCGGGAATGACGACACAACCTCCATTAGCTATCTCGCTCTTGCCGTCACAGCGATCACCGAAGTTGCACTCGCCTTCGTCATCGTTGGCATCGGGTTCTTTCGGACCCGCAAGGAAGCCATTGAGCGGCTAGGCTTGGCGATCCCATCGCGTCGTCACGTAGTGATCGCGCTCGGTCTGGTCGTCGTCACATTCATTGTCTCGGCGTTGTCGTCATACCTGGTGCAGGTGCTTCAGCCAGACTTACACGAGCAGATCACTGAGAACATGGAATCGATGACCTCGCAGGTTCAGTCAGTCTGGGGCGCGCTCGCGCTGGGCCTGGCGGCCGGCATTGGCGAGGAAACGCTGTTTCGCGGTGCGATTCAACCGAAGTTCGGGATCATCTTTACTGCCCTGATCTTTGCGCTGCTGCATCAGCAATACGGTCCGAGCCTCATAACAGTCGGCGCATTTGCATCCGGCATCATCTTCGGCCTGGAACGCAAGTACATGGGGACGGTGCCTGCTATCATCACGCACGCTGTCTACAACACGATTGCGGTGTTGTTGCTGTTGTAGGCAGCGCGGCGCGCCTGCTTCGCGGCTCCTCGTTCGACCTCAACAGGAAATTTCTCATCTCAGAGATGCTCTTCTACTCTGGGGGAGTCATCGGTTTTGAACCCAGGGTGTTGTCAACGCCAAACAATCCATTCGCAGCGTCTCTGTCATTACGAGCGCGCACGCGAGGCCTCTCTCCGGTGTTCGACTGTATCCAGCGGGTGGGAGTAATCGCCTCACGGCGATGGACAAGCCAGGCCATGTTCCTTTGGACGGATCAACGGCGATTCCTCTTTAGCCTTAGCTCGTTCCAGCCGGCCAGAATTCCCAGCCGCCGTCATCGTAGAAGATGTAAACGGATGTCGGACTGACGAGCGCGAGGCCGTGCTCGAACATCTGCACCGTTGCGGTGAATGACGCTGCGTCTGGCGACAATGCGTAGCCGAGGTCGGACTGGACGGATTCATTGGCGTTCCAGACCGAGCCAAGCAGGCCACCGGGCACCCACAGTCCGTCCTCCGGGCCGCCCGTCGCCGCGCTTGCAGAACTCGCTGCGGCCGAGTATGTGCTCCAGATCAGCTGGTTGTTTATCAGGACGTAGGCAGCGCCTCGATCTGCCCGGTACAGCATGGTGCCCTGCTGGAAGTCCTGCTGCAGACCGTCTGTCGTGTAGGAAGCGCTGAGCGCTGCACCAAGCCGTTGCTGGACAGAATCGTTTGCCCAGTAGACATCGCCAATTGCGCCAGTGACCGGAATCGTCGCAGGCGTCGTCGCTGTCGCGGTCGGCGGCACGGTTGTAGCCGTCGCCGTCGGTGGTACCGGAGTTGGTGATGGCGTGGCCGTGGCCGTTGGCGGCACCGGCGTGGAGGTTGGTGTGGCTGTTGGTGTCGGATCGTCTGGCCGACTGGTCGCTGTTGCTATGGGCGTGGCCGTTGCCGTCGGGGCGTGGACCACGTTGCCATCGCTCGCCGTTGCTGTCGGTGCAGCTGGCGGTGCCGTTGCAACACCTGCCGGAGTGGACTGCGGCGGGGTGTCCGTGGGCTGCTCGGGAACGACGGCGAGACCGGTTGCCGTCGGCAGCGGCTCTGTTGGCGTGATGGATGGAATCGGTGATGGCGTTGGCGAAATGGACGGCGTCGGTGTGCGGTACGCCTCAATGTTGGATGTCGTGTTAAAGGTCAGCGTGTAGGTCGACGCCAGATGATTGCCCCAGCGATCCTGCGCTGCGTCAGTGATCTTGATGATGTAGGTAGAGCCCGGCTTCAGTGGTTGGTCGAGACCAAGCTGGAGCGTGTTGCCGTCCCACGCTTGCGAGAGGCGCTGATCTTCGCCGCTCGGCTGAATGCCTAGCGCGGCGCTGACAGACGCGTGATCCATCGCCTTGTTAAATGTGATCTCGATCGGGCTATTGATCGGCCATGTTTCGTTGGTCGTCGGTCGTGAGGCTGTGACTTCCGGTGTGATCCCCCGCTGGTATCCGCCAATCAGCAGATAAGCAGCTACGATAAACACGACAACAACTGCGGCAACGGCCGCCAGCGAATAGCCAACCCGGTTTGTGACCAGATAGAGCCGACGGGGTCCCGCATCAACGGTCTGCGCGAGGATTCTGTCAGTCAGCTCGACTGGCGGCATGATCGGCGGGAGCGTCCGCACAGCAATGCCGATCCGGCGATACTCCTCCAGCGTCGCCCGGCAGGTCTCGCATTGGGCGAGGTGCGAGCGGAGCCGCGAGGCATCTTCGCGTTCGAGCGTGCCGTCGATCAGGCTTGAGATCATTTCGCGGTACATGGTGCAATCGCTCACGATCGCACCTCCTGCTCGACATCGGGATAGAGCTTGCGGAATTCTTCGCGGCTGCGGAACAGAATGGACTTGGCAGCCGAGCGGCTGATGCCGAGGACATCGCCGATTTCGTCGCAGGAGAGTCCTTCGTACTCGCGCATGATGAGCGCCGCGCGATTGCGTGGTGACATCCTGGAGAGCGTAGACTGCACGATTGCGGAGACTTCCGACGAGACAGCCACGTACTCCGGGCTGTCGCTATCCGCACTGCCGAGCATCGGTTCGTGCTTGGTGTTGTCCCACGGCAGCCAGCGAATACGCTGACGGCGGCGAAGAACATCGAGGCAGGCGTTTGATGCTATGCGATGGAGCCATGCAGAAATATTCAGGTCGCTGTTCGTCTTTTCGAGGTTCCGATAGGCACGAACAAAGCATTCCTGCGTCAGATCAGAGGCATCGTCAGCGTTGCCCATCATCCGATAGACGAACGAGTAGATCTGCCGTTCATAGCGTTGAACGATTGCCTCAAAGGCAGTCTGATCACCCGCTCTCGCTCGGCTGACCCACACATCCTCTTCGGATGCCATCAAGACCCCTTCCAACCGCATTACCCTCCACCATCCAGAACGAACGAGAGGGGCTGCGGTTCTGCGGACATGCTGGCAAAGAGGGACACCGACCGGAACTCGGGCGGTATCCGATGCTACAATCGCAACTTGGCGTCGTTGCGGCGCATATCCAGCGTTTCCGAAAGGATACCCCGAATGGCGCATCCGTTCACTGAGCGAATCAATGCAGGGCCGATCCTGTGTGATGGTGCGATGGGGACGATGATCCACGCCGGAGGGATCCCGCTGAGCTCCTGCTTCGACGAGCTCAATCTTTCCGACCCTGGTACCATCGCCAGAATTCATCGTGACTACATCGCCGCCGGTGCGGATCTCATCGAGACAAATACGTTCGGCGCGAACACGTTCCGCCTGGGCGAGCATCGTCTGGAAGATCGCGTTCGTGACATCAACTATCGTGGCGCTCGGCTGGCGATCGAGGCTCGTGAAGTCTCGGGTGTGCCAGTGCTGATCGCTGGCTCGGTTGGGCCGACCGGTACCTGGCATGTGCCGTTCTCCATGCATGAACCGGCGCGAATCCGGGCTGCGTTCCGCGAGCAGATCGGCGGGTTGCTCGAAGGCGGAGTCGATCTGCTCCTGATTGAGACAATCGGCTCATTGGCTGAAATGACGGAGGCGGTCGGCGCGGCGCGGGAGGTCTCTGATCTGCCGATCATCGCGTCCATGACATTCACCGACGATGGGCTGACGATTGGCGGTAGCTCGGCGGCAGAAGCACTGGAGCATCTGCGGCAATTGGGCGTCGATGTTGTGGGCGTGAACTGCAGTGTTGGTCCGCGGCGCGTCTTGGACGTGCTCAATGAGTTGCGGGCGCTCGATCCAGATGTTCGCCTGTCAGGTATGCCGAACGCTGGCTGGCCGATGCAGGTTGGCGACCGCGTCATCTATCCATCGTCATCCAGTTACTTCTCCGCGTTCGCCAACGAAGCGCTTGACCTCGATCTCCGTGTCATCGGCGGGTGCTGCGGAACGACACCGGAGCACATTCGCGCGATGCGCGCTGCAATTGATGAGCGACTGGCTGGCGTGGGACAACCGACGAATCGTCGACCGGTTCCTAGTCGAACGATCGAGCTGCAGCCACCCGAAGAACCGACGCAGCTGGCGCGGAAGATCGGCAAGCAATTCCTGGTGTCAGTCGAGCTCGATCCACCGCGCGGACTGAATCCGCACAAGATGCTTGATGGCGCGCGGATACTCAAGGATGCGGGTGTCGACGCGGTTAACGTGGCCGACTCGCCGATGGCGCGCATTCGGATGAGCGCACTTGCGCTCTGCTTCCTTATTCAGACGGAGGTAGGGGTCGAGACGATCCTGCACTTCACGACGCGCGATCGTAATCTGATGGGTCTGCAGTCCGACCTGCTGGGCGCGCACGCGCTCGGCGTGCGGAACATCCTGGCGCTAACCGGTGACCCACCCAGCCTCGGCGATTATCCGAACGCGACGGCTGTCTACGATCTCGATTCGGTTGGCCTGGCGAAAGTCTTGCAGTCGATGAACGCAGGAACAGATGCTGCCGGGGCGTCGATCGGAAAGCAGGCGAGCTTCACCGTGATTGTTGCTGCCGATCCGACCCGTGATGACCTGGCACATGAGACGGATCGCGTTCATCGCAAGCTGGAGGCTGGGGCGGATCTGATTATGACGCAACCGATCTATGAGCTGGAGACGTGGCGAGCCTTTGTCCGCACCTATGAGGAGCGACACGGCCCGCTGCGCGTGCCGGTCATGCTCGGGATTTTGCCGCTGCAGAGCCATCGACACACCGAGTTCCTTTATAACGAGGTGCCTGGGATCCGGCCAACGGAGTCAATCCGGGAGCGCATGCGTCTCGCCGGAAGCAACGGGCGGCGTGAGGGCGTCAGGATCAGTCAGGAGCTTCTCGAAGAGGCTCGCGACGAGGTCCACGGCGTCTACATCATGCCGTCGTTCCATCGCTACGAAGTGGCAGCCGAGGTACTGGAGGTCGTTCGCGACCGCAGGCTGACGGCGGCGTTGCCCAGCGGCGATTGACGCTGCTATACTCCGTAAGTTGCCGCGGCATGCGGCCTTTCTGTGTGCCGACGTTGAGTACGAGTGATGAACACCGAACAGTCCGTGGCTCCCTGGCGTTGCCGGGGCCTGCCGGCGGCTCAGTGAACGACGGGCGAGGGTGGATAAACATGGTCGATACAATTCGCCAGATTGAACAGAGCTATCAGCGGTCTGACGTGCCGGACTTTGGCCCCGGCGACACCGTCAGGGCGCACGTCAAGGTTGTTGAAGGTTCCCGTGAGCGTCTGCAGGCGTTTGAGGGCGTCGTTATTCGCCGTCGTGGCGGTGGCATCAACGAGAACTTCACCGTTCGCCGCATCGCATCCCACGGCATTGGCGTTGAGCGAACCTTCCTGATTCACTCGCCGCGTGTCGACCGCATCGAAGTTCTGCGTCGCGGTCGCGTGCGACGCGCCAAGCTCTATTATCTCCGTGATCGAAGCGGCAAGGCTGCGCGCATCCGTGAGCGACGCCGTCCAGTTGGCTCGTCGCTGCGCAACCCGGTCAAGAAGGACGCCTGATCGTCCAGGTCATTCAATTGATTCTCAACGACGGCCCGATTTTTGGGCCGTCGTTTTGTTTGCCTGTCCGACTCTGACCCGAGTTCCTATCCCAGACCGTGGCGATTGGTGCAGAATAGAGCCACTATGAATGATCGACGCAGGTCACCGACACTGGACTGGGAACGGCGCGCCTGGAAATGCGGCAAGCAGGTTGTCGCCGGAGTTGATGAGGCCGGGCGCGGAGCCTGGGCGGGGCCACTCGTCGCCGCCGCTGTTGCATTGCCGGAAGATCGGGCGTTTCGGGCTCGGCTGACGCGCGCGCTCAACCGCCATGGCGCGCTGGTTCGGGACTCCAAGCAGATCTCTCCACGGCAGCGGGAGTGCGTCGCCGACATAGTCCGGGCGCTGGCCGTTCCGCACGCGGTTTTCGTCGTGGACGTCGCGACGATAGACGAACTCGGCGTTGGTGCTGCGAATCTGTTTGCACTTCGCGAGGCAGCCAGAGCGATCGAGCCGTCTCCAGCACATCTACTTGTTGATGCGTTCAAGCTGCCGGGCCTGTGGTGCAGCCATGACGCGATTGTGCATGGGGATGCGATTTCGTTCTCAATCGCGCTGGCATCAATCATGGCCAAGACGCACCGCGACACGATCATGTGCAATTTGAACGACGAGCTGCCTGCCTACGGGTTCGCCGGACACAAGGGTTACGGCACGGCTATGCATCAGCGGGCGCTGTCGATCCACGGCGTAACTCCACATCATCGACGCTCGTTTGCGCCGATCGCGCGGCTGGAACTCGATGCCGTCGCGGACTGAGCTCGGTGCAGCCGGTGAGGCGTTTGCTGCCGAGTGGCTGGCCGAGCGCGGCTATCGCATCCTGAATCGGAACGTACGTTATCGTGGCGGGGAGATCGACATCATCGCTATCGACGGCGATGAGCTGGTCTTTGTCGAAGTGAAGCTGCGCAGCGGCTCACGGTTCGGTCGCGCGGCAGAGACGGTTGACGCGCGCAAGCTCGCGTTTCTTCTTCGCGCCGCAGGTCGGTATCGTCAGGCTCATCCGGACATCGAGGACATGATCTGGCGGATCGACCTCATCGCCATCACGCGGCGTGGGAACGGCTCCATCGAATCGGTCGAGCATCACCAGAACCTTACGCTTGACTAGCGGAATCGAATCCAGATGATCAGCACGGAAGGCGGAGGTACGACATGAGTGAGTCCGTTCAGCAGCATCGCGAGAGTGCGCCGGCTCAGGTGAGCTGCGTCGTCATCACGGTCAGCGACACACGGACCGAGAAGACCGACCGCAGCGGCACGATTATGCGTGAGCGTCTGATCGGCGCGGGGCACAAGATCGTGGGCTACCACATCGTTCCTGACGAGCCGGTCGAAATCGACGCGCTGCTCGACCGCTACACCGCAGACCACGAGTGCCAGGCGATTCTGTTCAACGGCGGGACAGGGATCGCGTCCCGTGACACGACCTACGATGTCATTTCGCGGCGACTGGAGAAGGTTCTGCCCGGGTTCGGTGAGCTGTTCCGGATGCTCTCCTGGGATGAGATCGGGGCAGCGGCGATGCTGTCGCGCGCGACCGCTGGAGTGATCAATGGGACGCTGATCCTGTCGACGCCGGGATCGTCAAACGCGGTGGCGCTGGCGATGGACAAGCTCATCGCCAACGAGATCGCGCACCTGGTCTTCGAGGTTAACAAATAGCGGTGACCTGTGTGCTCTTTGCTATCATCGGGCCGCGCCGGATCACCGGCCGACTGGACTGATCCGGGGGAGATGAATGAACGACGAACCGAACGCTGCTGCCAACACAGGCAAAAGCCGACCGAGGCGGTCGGCGCAACTGCTGAAAGGCATGCGGGATTTCCTGCCGGAGCGCATGCTGCTTCGCCAGCACGTGATGGGTGTATTGCGCACCGTCTTTGAGAGCCATGGATTCGAGCCGATCGACACACCGGCGCTTGAGTACTACGAGACGCTGGCCGGGAAGTACGGTGAAGACGAGCGCCTGATCTACCATTTCGAGGATCACGGTGGGCGTGAAGTCGGGTTGCGCTACGACCTGACGGTGCCGCTGGCACGGTTCGTCGCGGTGCATCGCAACGAGCTGGTCTACCCGTTCAAGCGCTATCACATCGGCCCCGTCTGGCGTGCCGATCGGCCGCAGAAGGGGCGCTATCGCGAGTTCTGGCAGTGCGACGCTGATATCGTTGGCTCGACGTCGATGTTGGCCGACGCCGACGTCGTCTCGATCGTCATCGAGTCGCTGCGTGGTGTCCAGATGCCGAACTTCGTCGTCCATATCAATCACCGGAAGCTGCTGGAGAGCCTGGCGCTGTACGCTGGCGTCTCGGCGGCGCAGGCTCCGGGCGTGTATCGCGCGATCGACAAGCTGGCGAAGATCGGCGAGGACGGCGTTGCGCGCGAGCTGGAAGCGACCGGCGTCGAGAGCGTCGTCGCGCGGCGAATCGTCGATCTTGTATCGACCTCGGGAGCGCCGGATGCCGTGCTGTCGGCCATCTCGGAGCGCCTCTCGAACATTGAGCTGGCCCGTGAGGCGATCAGTGATCTTGAGGACCTGTTCGAGTATCTGGCTGCGCTCGGTGCTCCATCGGAGCATTACGTCCTCGATCTGGCGCTGGCGCGTGGGCTTGAGTACTACACCGGCCCTGTCTTCGAGACGACCGTCGATGAGCCGAAGATCGGCTCGCTCGGCGGGGCTGGCCGGTATGACGGACTGGTCGGCATGTTCTCCGGGCAGGATCTCCCCGCGACGGGCATGTCGCTCGGCCTGGAACGCATCATCGATGTGGTTGAAGAGCTTGACCTCCTGAATGTCTCCGCGACGACATCGGATGTATTCGTCTCGATCTTCGATTCGGAGCGCATCGGAGAATCGCTGTCCATTGCCACGCGGCTACGCCTGTCTGGGATTCCGACCGAAGTATCGCTGGAAGAGAATCGGGACCTGGGCCGGCAGTTGCGCTACGCAAGTCGGAAGAAGATCCCGTACGCGCTGGTGATTGGGCCGGATGAGATTGCTCAGGGTGTCGTTGTGGTGCGCGACATGACGAGTGGCGAGCAGACGACAGTCGCCGACGATTCGCTGGAGTCGTATCTCGCCGACCTGCTGGCAGGCCGAAGCTAATCAGCACTCGCCGACGTGGCCTCGGCGATTGGCGCTGCAATCGCACGACCGGTGACCTCTCGATACACATCGAGCAGGTCGCTGATACGGTCGTCCCAGTCGAAGTGATTCGCAATCCGGGCGCGCAGCGCGGCTCGTCTGGACTCGTCGGCGCTGAATGCGTCGGCCAGCTTCGCTGCCATATCGGCGGCGTCACCGGGTCCAAAGAAGTACCCGAGCTCGCCGAGGATCGCTCGATTGGTCGGCGAGTCGGTTGCGACCGTCGGTAGCTCCATGGCCATGTAATTGAAGATCTTGCCGTTGCTTTCCGTCGTGGAGAGTTTCGGCGCGACCGCGATATCCCCGGCCGCCAGCAGCGCGGGTGCGTCCTCATAATCGATCTTGCCCGGAAACGTCATGCGGGCCGAGATGCCCAGCACGTCCGCCTTTTGCGCGTACCACTCGACGCCCGGATAGCCCGCGACGATGAAGTAGGTGTCCGGTTGATCGCGCAAATAGCGCTGTGCGGCCTCAAGAAGCACGGTTGTGCCCTGATACTCTGCCAGCAGGCCGAGGTAGACGACGACCCGCGCATCCGCCGGTATGCCTAGCTGAGACCGGACAGCAGCGCCTGCGGCTCTGGAAGCTTCTGGGTCAAAGCGCTCAAGATCGACGGCGTCCGGCACGTGTCGGATGCGGGACTTTGGCACCCCGTGTGACTGCAGGTACTCCAGCCCGGCCACGCCGCTCGGAACGATCCGATCTGGTAGCCGGTCGATCGTGCGTTCCAGCTTGCGGAAGAATCGCTCGCTCAAACCGCCACGGCGTAGGAAGCCGTGGTCAAGCATTTCTTCGGTGAGCGACCCTTGATAGTCGAAGATGACCGGCACGTGCGCGATCCGCCCGATGATGCTCCCGATTAGTGCACCCTCGTGCAGGTGGGCGTGGATCACGTCGGGCTTGAAGCGCCGAGCCTGCCGCGCCGCCTCAACGAGCAACGCAACATCGAGATAGGCCTTGTGGCGCGAACTGCCGACCTCGGCACGCTTGAGCCACGGCACATCTACCGACCGTCGGATATCAATACCCGGCAGGTCGCGGCCATTGTGATAGGTGCAGATGCGAACGATGTGTCCTATCCGCTGCAGCGCCGTTGTCTCTTCGAGGATACGCACGTGACAGCCGTAATCCGCGAAGAAGGATGTCGGCGCGATCATGAGAATCCGCAGCGGAGCGGGCCGAGTTGGTCGGCTGGAAACTGTCATCGCGCAGAGTATACCCATTGAAATGGGAATCCGGCCCGATGCTGACCACTTGACGCGCAATTCCGGCTGGTGGATATTGAAGCATTGTGTCTACATCGGCACCCGATCAATTGTCATGAACCTGGGAGGGTGAGGCTGCTCCATGTCTGGTAGTTCAACGACACCGCAATCGACAGAATCGGAGAGCGCGGACGACAGCTTCTCGCGCGTCATGGTTGTCGTAGCGCATCCCGACGATGCCGAGTTTTCTTGTGCCGGATCGGTCGCCAAATTCACTCGTGAGGGCAAGCACGTCGTGTTCGTGCTGTGCACATCGGGTGACAAGGGTACCGCGCGGCGTGACATAACATCACCGGAACTGGCGAAGCTCCGCGAGAGCGAGCAACTGGAAGCCAGCAAGCGTCTCGGTGTTGCCGAGACCGTGTTTCTCCGCCAGGGTGACGGCGAGCTGCAGCCGGATGTCAATTTCCGGGAGAAGATCGTGCGCCAGATCCGCACGCATCGGCCCGACGTGCTGATCACTCATGATCCGTTCCGGCCGTACGCGCTGCATTCCGATCACCGTGCTGTCGGCATCACGGCTGTTGATTCCGTGTACCCAACTGCCCGAGATCCACTGTACTTCCCTCAGCACCTGGCCGAGGGACTCGAGCCGCACAAAGTGGCCGAACTCTGGCTGTACGGCTCAGAGAACCCAGATCGTTTCATCGACATTAGCGAAACGATTGATGCCAAGGTCCATGCGCTCCGCGCACACGTGAGCCAGATCGGCACAGGCGAAACGCTGGACCAGCGCATGCGCGATCGGGCCACTGAAGTCGGCAAGGGTGGCGGCGTTCCTATGGCAGAAGCGTTCAAAGTCGTGAAGATGCGGCGGTAGCGAGCGCCGAACTCGACGATAAGGAGCGGGCAGATGGCAAACCCGATCATCCGCGAAAAGATCGCCCAAGCTGTTGATGTGCTCAACGAGCACGACGTTGATGTCTGGATGATTCTCGCTCGGGAGAGCGATGTCCTCGGTGATCCGAGCCTGCCCCTTGTCGTGGGCACGAGCGTGACCTGGGAGTCAGCGTTTATCATCTCGCGCACTGGCGACCATCGTGCCATTGTCGCGACGGGCGACGTGGCGAATATCCGCCAGACCGGTGCCTGGGACAATGTTGTTGGCTACGTCGAAGGCGTTTCGGGCGAGCTAATCAAGGCGCTCGATGAGCTGCAACCGAATGCGATCGCGCTCAACTACTCGACTGATAACAATATGGCGGACGGCCTCACGCACGGCATGTACCTGCTGTTGGAGGAGATGCTGAAGGACACGCCGCACTGGGCGCGGGTGCAATCGTCCGGCGAGATCCCGACAAAGGTGCGCGCACGGAAGTCGCCATCGGAACTGGCGCGAATTCGCACGGCTGTCCAGACAACGGAGCGCATCTGGGAGGCGACTGAACGCTGGCTTCGGCCGGGGTTGAGCGAACTCGAAATCAGCGCTTTCATGCACGCGCAGCTTGACGAGCGGCGGCTCGGGTCGTCGTGGGACTGGAACTACTGCCCGGGGGTGACCGCCGGTACTGAGTCGCCGCGCGGCCATGTCGGACCGACCGATGTCACGACGCGCGCAGGAGAGCTGCTGTCGATTGACTTCGGCGTCCTCGAAGACGAGTACTGCTCGGACATGCAACGAACGTACTACTTCCTGCGACCGGGCGAGACCGAGGCACCGGATGAAGTGAAGCGCCACTTTGCGATTATCAATCGTTGCATTCAGGACGCGGCAGCGTTCATTCGTCCGGGGGTGCTGGGCTGGGAAGTCGACGATGTCGCCCGCAAGATCTTCCACGCCGAAGGTCTGGAAGAGTGGCAGTTTGCGCTCGGGCACCAGATGGGACGGGCTTGCCACGACGGCGGGACTGTGCTCGGGCCGCGTTGGGAGCGCTATGGCCAGCGACCATATGGCGCGCTTGAGAAGGACGAGGTGTACACGTTGGAGATCGGCTGTCTCGTGCCCGGATACGGCTTCGTCAGTCAGGAGGAGGACATTGTCGTGACCGCGGACGGTTGTGAGTTCCTCGCTGAGCCGCAGCGTGAGGTCATCCTCGTGCGCTCGTAGGTCGAATTGTGAAATCTATGCGGAGCAACGAGTCGCTCCGCTGTTCTGACCGTATCCTTTAGTCGGATAGACAGGGTCGGCAATTCGGCTAATGGCTCCTGGCCGACACGCTTCATGACGAGGCACGTGCATGACAGCGAGCAAGCGCAGAAACGTACCAATCGCGGCGGCAGGGCGGCTCATCCGCCCGGTGTCGCGGCGTGGACGCCAGGATTCGTCAAACGTCTCGTCGCGCCTGCAGGTCGTTGTCCACGAGGGACTGCGCTGGATCGACATTCGCAAACCCGGTGCGCAAGAGATTGAGTTTCTGCGTGACGAGTTCGACTTTCACGAGCTCGTGTTGGAGGACGTCACCAGTCGCACGCAACGACCGAAACTGGACATTGACGAAGACTACGTTTTCATCGTCATGCATTTCCCGATTCACAACAAGAAAACGCGTGTGACGTCAGCATCTGAAGTGGATCTGTTTGTCGGCGATGACTACGTCATCACAGCGCACGATGGTGTACTTGCCCCGCTGGTGGGGATGTTCGAGCAGGCAGCCAAGTCACAGGACGCGCGCGAGGCGATGATGGGCGAATCACCGGCGCATCTGCTGTATTTTGTGATTGACCGCCTCGTTGAGTATTGCTTCCCGATTGTCAATCGTCTTGGCGACCGCATCGATGCGATTGAGGATGCAATCTTCGATAGCTCGAGCCTGCGTACCGTTCAGGAAATATCAGTAGTACGTCGTGATCTCATCTCGCTGCGCCGCATCATCAAGCCGCAAGTCGCGGTCATTTCGCAACTCGAGCATCGTGACCTGCCGATACTTCGCGACGACATCGATGCTGACATCTACTTCGGCGACATCGCTGACCACCTGGCCAAGATCTGGGATTCGCTCGACGATCTCAAAGAAGTCCTTGAAGGGCTCAGTGATACGTTCGACTCGTTGGCGTCGCACCGGCTGAATGAAGTGATTAAGGCGCTCACGGTCATCTCCGTCATCATCCTGCCGCTGACGCTCATCACCAGCGTGTTTGGTATGAACGTGCCGCTGCCCTACGAGCACTCCAGTTACGCGCTGGCGATCATCACGGCGATCATGCTCGCGATCACCGGCGGGATGGTGCTTGCGTTTCGGCTGCGGCGATGGATCTGAGCCAGGCCGCTCCGGCCCGACGAACCCAGTGGTCGCAGGTCGGTGTCATCGCGCTTACGATCCTGGCCGGTGCGCTGGTCGGGCTGGTCGCGATCCGGGTGGGTTTTCCTGTCGCTGCAGCCGTTGCCGTGGCTCCGGCCCTGGCTGTCGTTCTATTGCGGAGCGTCTGGTCCGGATTCATTGCGGTCATCGCTGTTGCCTGCATCCTGCCGTTTGGCGTCTTGCCTCTTGGCGGACCAATTACTCCGACATTGCTGGAACTGGCGCTGATCTACTGTCTTCTGGCTGGCAGTGCGGTTGCATTGCTGGATCGCCGCCAGCGACTTCACGTCGGCTGGTCGGAAGCGCTCGTTCTCGTGCTGATCGGCATCGCGACGGTTGCGTTTCTGCTCGGCATCGGGCGGGGCTATACGAGCCAGACGGCGCACGATTTCGGGCGATTCCTCCTGGCGATCGGCATGTTCTGGCTCACGCGTGAAATCATCCGCTCGCCTCGTGACGGTCGGCTGCTTCTCCATATTCTGCTGGCCGGATCGACGTTTGCTGGACTGATCGGGCTCGCCCTGTTTGCAGGCGGACCGGGCCTGACGATGCGCGTGCTGGGTCGCTTGGTCGCCTACGGGTATCCATCGGACGAGATCGTGCGCTTCATCGAATCGAACCCCGCACTGTCTATGCGAGCGATCGGCACCGGCGTCGATCCGAATGCCTTTGGCGGCCTGATGATGGTTGGGTTGCTGCTCGCCGCGAGTCAATTGCTCTCGGCAAAGCGGTCGGTGAGCGTCTGGGTATCTGGCCCGGCTGCTGGCGTCACAGCGCTGGCGCTGCTTCTATCCTATTCGCGAGGTGCCTGGGTTGGGGCGGCGCTCGGCATCGGTTTCGTGCTGGTGCTGCGACGTCGCTGGCTCATCGCGCCGCTTGGTGTCGTTGGCCTCTTCGGCATTGCGTTTGGTCTGGGCAGTGGGTTCATCACTCGACTGTGGGAGGGATTCACGCTCCAGGATCCGGCAACGAAGCTGCGCCTGCAGGAATATCAGAACGCGTGGAACATCATTCGCGAGCATCCGTGGATCGGCGTCGGGTTCGGCGATGCGCCGTCCAATCATTTGCAGACCGGCGTTTCCAGCGTATATCTGCTGATCGCAGAGCGCATCGGGCTCGTTGGCCTCGCAGTGTTCCTGGCGATCGCTGCCGTCATTGCCTGGCGCGCGGTTCGCGTCGTGCTGGCGCGAAAGGGTCGCGACGGGGACGTGACGTTAAGCTTCGCAACAGTGTTCCTGGCGCTGCTCGCCGTTGCAGTCGTGGACCACTACTTGTTCAATCCGGAGTTTTCGCACATGGTCGCACTGTTCTGGATTGTTGCGGGCGCACTTGTGGCGCTCTGTATTTCGGACAGCGCAGAGAGAGACGTTGGGAAGTATCCTCTGCCTGAGGATGTGTGAAGCGTATGGTGTCGCCCAGACACCGACAGGGGAGGCGAAGATGGCGGACCGTGCATTGCAGGGCGTTCTGGCCCCGATAGCAGCGTTGTTTGGAGCCGATGGTGAGCTGGATCTGGACGCCTACGCGCGCAACGTCGAGTGGTATGCCGAGAGCCCGCTCGATGGCATTGTCGTAATGGGATCGAACGGCGAATCGGCGTTGCTCGATGAGGACGAGAAGTTGCGTCTCATCGAAACTGCCGTGACGACGGTCAACGGGCGACGGCTGGTGCTCGCAGGAACTGGTGTCGAATCCACCCGCGCGACGATCCGGATAACGCAGGCGGCGGCGGGTCTCGGCGCAGATTACGCGCTAGTTGTGACACCACACTACTATCGTCCGCGCTACGACGCCGAAGCGTTCAAGCGGCACTACTTTGCGGTCGCCGATGCATCGCCGATTCCGATTCTGGTCTACATCATGACCGCCTACACCGGTGTTGACCTGCCGGCATCGACTGTCGCGATGCTCTCGCAGCACCCGAACATCGTCGGCGTGAAGGACAGTGCCGGCAATGCGGTCAAGTTCGCCGAGATGGTGTCTGGGACCGACGACGATTTCGCGGTCCTGGCCGGCTCGGCTAACTTCCTGTACCCGGCGCTCTGCCTTGGCGCGAAGGGCGGCATTCTGGCGCTGGCCGATGTTGCACCGCAGGCGTGTGCAGATCTGTATCAGCTGTATCAGGAAGGCGAGCACGAACGCGCGCGTGATCTGCAGTTCAGATTGCTGGCGCCGAACGCCGCAGTCACGACACGATTTGGCATCGGTGGGTTGAAGGCAGCCATGGAAATGGTCGGACTGGAGACCGGCGATCCGCGACCGCCGCTGTTGC
>JAMLIA010000041.1 GCA_023954495.1 Thermomicrobiales bacterium
GATCGGGCTGGGTGGCATGGGTAGCGCCGCTGTGGCGCACCTCGCGATGCGCGGTCAGCAGGTGCTGGGACTGGAGCAGTTCGGGCGGCTGCACAAGCTGGGGTCGTCGCACGGTCATACCCGCATCATCCGCGAGGCCTATTTCGAAGCGCCCGAATACGTCCCGCTCGTACAGCGCGCCTATGTCCTCTGGCGCGAGCTGGAGGCGGCCACCGAGCGCGACCTGCTGACGATCACCGGCGGGCTGACGATCGGCGCTCCCGATTCGAACTTCATCGAAGGTTCGCTGGAGAGCGCGAAGCTGCACGGACTGCCCTATGATCTCCTCGACCATCAGGCTGCCGAGGCGCGCTTCCCCGGACTGGCGCTGGGCGAGGGCCTGATGGCGGTCTACGAGCCGAACGCCGGCTTCCTGCGTCCAGAGGACTGCGTCGACGCGCACCTGATCGTGGCCGAACGTTATGGCGCTGACGTGCGGTTCGACACCGGCCCGGCGAGCTGGAAGGCCGATGGCGAGGGCGTGACTGTCACGGCTGGCGATGCGACCTTCCGGGCGGATCGGCTCGTCATTGCCGCCGGGCCGTGGTCGGCCGAGGTCATTCCTGATCTGTCACTGCCGCTGGAGGTTGAGCGGATCGTCAACATCCACGTCGAGCCGACCCAGCCGGACCTGTACAGTGCCGACCGCTTCCCGGTCTATCTCTTTCAGGTACCGGAGGGGCAGTACTACGGGTTCCCGGCGCTGCCGGGGCAGGGCGTGAAGATCGGTCGCCACGAGGGCGGTGAGATCACCAACGCGCACGACATCCGCCGCGAGGTTGACGACAGCGAGATCGCGACACTGCTGGCGGCGCTGGCGCGCTACCTGCCGGGCGCGGCCGGGAAGGTGACATCGAGCCTGACCTGCATGTACACGAACACGCCGGACGAGAATTTCATCATCGACCATCACCCCGGCGCGGAGCAGGTCACGATCGCCTGCGGCTTCTCCGGGCACGGCTACAAGTTCGCCAGCGCCATCGGCGAGGTGCTGGCCGACATGGCCATCGACGGACAGTCGCGGCACGACATCGACTTCCTGGCGCTGTCCCGCTTCGTCTAGAGCGCAAAAGAACGAGGGCTCCCAAGTGGAAGCCCTCGTTGATCGTGCCTTGGTGATGTTGCTCAGGCGCGTTGCTTGCGGGCCTTGTTGAGGTCGAGCTCGATGCCCGGCTTCGCCAGCGTCTTGATGCAGCGCGTGCAGGCGTTGACCTGCCGCAGCGTGCCATCGTCGAAGACGCGCGTCTTCTGGATATTGGGCTTGAACGGACGGTTCGTACGTCGCTTCGAGAAGCTGACGTTGCGTCCGAATGTAACGGTCTTACCGCAGATCTCGCATGTCCCGGCCATAACGTTCTCCCTGCTCCCTGTCCGGTTGTCCTGTTCCTCGAACCGACGGCCCGATCACGGGCGGGAAGAGACGTCGGCCACAACCCGCAATGATACAGGAGTGTACGTGAAAGGGGCAATCAGTCGGACGAAGCATTCGCCGGAGGGGCGGCGAGCTTGACGTAGCGGCGGACGCTCATGCGGTTGCGCGAGTCGTCGGCCAGCCCCAGCAGCAGGAGCAACTGCTCCTCTTCGGCACCCTCGCGAGCTTGCTCGACGGCGTAGGTGTCGCGCAGCGTCTGCGGCGAGATCTGCTTGCTGATGCCGGCAGCACGCGCCACACGCTCGACGAGCTTGTTGACCGATTGTGGCAGCAGCTCGAACAGCCGGTCTTCCGGGGCGTAGTCCTCGATGTAGCGCTCGTAGAGCGCGGTGAGATCCGGACCGGCTGCGAGCTTGCGCTCCTTCGCTGCCCAGCGTGGGTTCTCGTAGAACACGTAGACGATCGGCGCGTCGGGGTCGCTGAAGTCGATGTGGTCGCGGCGCAGCGCCAGAAGCTCGCCGCGCGACAGGCCCAGGTTCAGCAGCAGCCAGACAATCAGTGCCGAGCGAGACGAATCGTTGGCTGCCGCGTCGAGGATCGCCTGCTGCTCAGCCTCGAAGAGCGGGCGCGGCGTCTTCAGCGGGATGTGGTCGGGATAGAACGATTCGGTTGGGTCGGCTTCGAGCATCTTCGCGCTCTGTACCAGCCACTTGAACAGCTGGCTAACCGAGGTGAGCCGTCGCTTGCGGGTCGAGCGCGTCTGCGCCTCGCCGAGGTAGTGCGCGATGTCGCGCGCCGTAACAGCATCGATCTGCTTTGGCCCGACAACTTGCTCGAAGATCGCGAGATCGTAAATGTATGACTCGACCGTATTCTTGGGGTGCTGCGCCTGCTCAAGCGCACGCCGGAACCAGTAGCGTGCAATCGGCAAGCTTGACTGCGGCGTCAGCGCAGCGACGCTGGCGATTTTCGGGGCATAGCTACTGCGGGCAACAACGTCGAACAGCGGTGGTTGTGACAAACCCATCGGCTGATCGTGATCGTGTGCATTATCGTGTTGGTCAGCCATCGCACTTCCCCGTTCGGCGGTCTGCGCAATGCGGCCACTGTACCGGAACATGTGTTCGACTGTCAATTGCCCGAGGATCCGATTTGTGGGCAACAGCCGATCTACGAGAGGACGAGAGAGCACCTGATGACAACGCGGCGAACATTCCTGAAGCGGTCGGTTGCAGCTGGCGCAGTAGTCGCGTTGGGCGGGAAACTTGGGCTGCCCCGGATGACGCGATTGAACGCCGAGGCGCAGAACGCCTTTTCGCCGGCGCAGCTGGCCGGGCAGCGCGTCATCTTCTCCTACTCGGGGACGAGCGTTCCAGAGTCGCTGCTGGAGCAGATCCGCGCTGGTGCGGCCGGCGGGGTGATCTTCTTCGGCGAAAACATCGTCGATCGGAACCAGATCGCCGGGGTGGTCGCACAGCTCGCGGCAGCCCAGCAGGCCAGCCCGATGACCGCCCCGCTGCTGCTGATGACCGATCAGGAGGGCGGGCTGGTCCGCCGTCTGCCCGGTCCGCCGGACGAGTCGGCGCGCGACATCGGGCTGTCGGGCGATCCGGCCGGTGCAGCCAGCGCGGCCGGGACGGCTGCCGGAGAGAATCTCGCTGGTGTCGGGATGAATGTGAACCTCGCGCCGGTGCTGGATGTGTTTCGCGAGGCAGGCGGGTTCGACGATCAGTTCGGGCGCTCGTTCAGCGATGATCCGGACGTGGTCGCGACCTGCGGCGCTGCATTCATCGCGGCCCAGCAAGCTGCTGGGGTTGCTGCGACGGCCAAGCACTTCCCCGGGCTGGGCGCGGCCAGCGCCGACGAGAACACCGATCTCGGGCCGGTGACCTTGCCGGTCAGCCTGGACGCACTACGGTCGATCGACGAGGCACCGTATCCGGCTGCGTTTCAGGCCGGGGTGAAGCTCGTTATGCTCTCGTGGGCGGTCTATCCGGAACTGGATGGCTCGCGTCCGGCCGGCCTGTCGCGCGCCATCGTGACCGACGAGCTGCGCGGCCGACTCGGGTTTGCGGGTGTGACGATCACCGACGCGCTGGAGGCCGGCGCGGTGACGGCAGTTGGCTCGCAGGAGGAGTGCGCCGTGCTTGCCGCCGAGGCCGGCATGGACATCATCCTCTGCTCGGGCCGAGACGTTGGGCAGGGGCAGAGGGCCGCTGCGGCCCTGGCAAACGCGCTCGATGCGGGTCGGCTGGATGCCGGGGCGTTTGGCGCAGCCATCGGGCGTGTCAACACACTGCGCGAGTCGCTGGCACCGGGTCGCTTCTTCCCCGAGACCGGCCATACGGTGCGCGGTTCGTTCCTGGATTACTGGAACACATACGGCGGTCTGGCCGTTTTCGGCTTCCCGATCACTGATGAGGACGTCGATAGCTCAACCGGCTTCCTGACGCAGTACTTCGAGCGCGCCCGGCTGGAGTGGCACCCGGGCGAATGGGCCGAGCGCTTCGACATCGAGCTGGGCCTGCTGGGTGTCGAGATCGCCGAGCGCCACGGATTGCTCAGCACCGACCCGTTCCGCCCGGTCGATGGGCACGACGACGCCAACTGCACCTTCTTCCCGGCGACTGGCCACCGCCTCTGCTTCGGCTTCCGCAGTTTCTGGGAGGAGCATGGCGGTCTGGCGATCTTCGGCTACCCGATCAGCGAGGAGTACGCCGATTCCGAGACGGGCTACACCGTGCAGTACTTCGAACGTCAGCGCTTCGAATACCACCCCGAGAACCCGCCCGAGTGGCAGGTACTCGGAGGCCTGCTCGGCAGCGAGGTGCTGGAGTCCTGAGCGGCGGGACGCTCACGTCACCAGTCACCGAGAAACTCAAGATCGGCAACCACCCCCTTCACCTGTCATCTTGAGGTCGCAACCGAAAGATCTCCCACCCGTTCGACTCAGCCCGACGTTGGGGGAGATTTCTCGCGTGCGCGCTCGAAATGACAGGATGCAGGGCGGGCTGTCGGATCAGACTGCTCGCCATTGACGGCCCATCGGATTGGACTGCTCTCCCCTACCTGCAATGATGCTCCGCCGGAAGCTGCTCAGACGATCGGCGTGAGCGCGTGCTGCGGTTGGCGGCCGTGCGCGTCGAGGCGGTCGGCCAGACGGTGGACAGCGATGGACAGGCGTCGCACGCCCTCGATGATCTCGTCATCGGGCGGCAGCGTGAAGTTGAGGCGCATGTCGAAACGCCCGCGACCCGACGCCGCATCGACGTGGAATGACTCGCCGGGGGCAAAGACGACGCCCTCGCGAGCTGCCTCGGGCAGCAGGTCGCGGACCCGGATGCCCTCGGCGAGGCGACACCAGAGGTAGATGCCACCCTCGGGCCGGTTCGCCGTGACCAGGCCGCCGCAGTATTCCTCCAGCGCAGCCAGCATCCGGTCGCGCCGTAGCGGGTAGGCGGCATTCACCCGTGCCAGGTGCGATTCGATCAGGCCACGCGCGAAGAACGCCCAGACGACGCGCTGGGCCAGCGCGTTGGTGTCCAGATCGACGAGCTGCTTCATCAGCGTCAAGCGTTCGGCGACCGGCTTCGGCGCAGCAACCCAGCCGATGCGAAAGCCGGGGAAGAGCATCTTCGACACGGTCGAGAGGTAGATCACGTTCGAGCGTCCCTCGGCCTGATCGATGGCGGCCAGCGGCGGCAGCGCGCGGCCATCAAAGCGCAGCGCACCGTAGGGGTCGTCCTCGACAATCGGGATTTGGTAGCGCGCCGCAAGGTCGAGCAGGCGGAGCCGTCGGCCCATCGACATCACCGCGCCGCTGGGGTTCTGGAACGTCGGCAGTGTGTAAATCAGCTTCGGCTGCCGACGCGGCAGAATCTCCTGCAACAGATCGACCTGCATGCCGTCCTGATCGACCGGGATGGTCAGCAATCGCGCACCGGCAGCGCGAAAGACCTGGGCCGCACCAAGGTAGGTCGGCGACTCCAGAATGACCAGATCGCCCGGATCAATTAGCGTCCTCGCCAACAGATACAGGCCCTGCTGCGACCCAGCTGCGACGACGATGTGCGCCGGATCGACCTGCGTGTTTACCCCGGCGGCTGCGGCGGTCTGCGCCATCCAGCGCGACAGCTCCTCGCGCAGTGGCGAGTAGCCCTCAGTCGGTGTGTGCTGCAGGAGCGTCTGCCCGGCGTTGCCGAGCGCCTCGTCGAAGAGCTCGCGGATTTCCGAGATGGGATACAGCTCAGGCGAAGGGATGCCGGTCGCCAGACGGATGACATCTGGTCGGGCCGAGACGGTCATCGCGTCGCGCAGAAGGGCGTCGTCCATGACATCGGTAGTCGGCGTGAACAACTGCGCCCAGGGGATCGGCGTCGAGCGCGGGCGTCCGGTGTCGGTTATCGTGCCTGCTGCACCATCCGAAGCGTGCGTTCGCGTCGTCCAACCGTTCGCGTTGAGCAGCTCGGGGTCTTCATCGGGCGAGCCGTGGATCACGACTGTGCCGCGCCCGACCTGACCGGCCACCAGACCATCGGCCGCAAGCTCACGATAGGCGTTCACGACAGTCGTCCGGTTCACGCCGAGCAGCTTGGCCAGCCGTCGTTCCGGCGGCAGCCGCCCCCCGGTTGGTGGATCACCGTCCAAAATGGATTGGCGGAGCTGTTGCGCGATCTGAAGGTAGATCGGGACGGCGCATTCGCGATCAAGTGTGACGTGCATGCGGGTGCTCCTCGCAGTTTCCCATCCGAATGGGGGAGTCCAATGTCAGCCATTGTGGCATGTGAGACACCGTCGCGGCCAGTGCAATCGACGGTTGGCTGGCCTGTTCGGTACTGCTTGTGCGTTGTGCACAGTTCGGTTGTATATTCGACGCGACGAAGCAGTACGGACACGACGGGCCGACGCATGGCGGACATCACGATCGACGACATCCTGCACTGGCAACGCGGCCTGACCTATCGCGCGCCACTCGGTCGGGCGGCCGGCGACGGCATTGAGAGCAGCGTCTCCTGGGCAGTGACGATCCGCGCTGCCGCGCCGATTCTGCCGCCCTTGCGCGGCGGCGAGATCGTTGTCGCGCCACCGCGCCTGCTGGATCAGGTGCGCGAGTCGGAGATGGTCGATAGCGCGACCCTGGTGCGCGCGTTGGCAGGACAGCCAATCGCCGCGCTGATGGTCGATCCGACGTTCAGCGAGACCGCCGTCGATGTGCCGCTGCTGGTCAGTAGCGGCTCGTTCCCGCAGGCCGCCGAGGCGACGCTGAATCGCCTGATCATCGAGCGGCGCGCCGAGCTCTACCGCATCGGCTCGGACTTGTCCCGCGCGTTGTCGACCGCCACAGTCTCGGGTGCCGGTCTGGACCATTTGCTCGACACGGTGCGCGATGTCATTAGCCGCCCGCTCATGCTGGTTGAGGCGAACGGCGCGATCTCGGCGCGCTCGGACGACGCGCCGGACGAGGTTCCGCTGGTGACTGACGACCTCGCGGCGGCGCTGCGTGCTGGTGGTCAGCGGAGAGTGCAGGGTCCAACTGGTCGCTCGTGGCTGATCCAGCCGATCCGCCCAAGCCGGGATGACGGTCGGCGCGAGATGGTGCTGCTGGTCGGGCTGGCCCCGGACACCTCAACCGAGCCGGAGCGGCTGGCTGCGACGCAGAGCGCGGCGACGCTGGAGCTGGTGCTGACCCGCGCGATCGAGGCTGGCGGGGCAGGACGCGAGTGGAGTGGCCGCGAACCGCTCGTCGCCGAGCTGTTGACCGGACGGCTGACGAATCGCGTCGCAGCTGAGAGTCGCGCACGACTGATCGGGCTGGACCCGACTGAACCGCTGCGCGTCGCGCTGTTCGGCTCGCCGACGCCCGGTCTGCCGCACCGCGTCCGGTCAGCGCTCTCCGATCAGCGCGGTCGGGCGACGGCGGCGTTGGGCGAGCACGAGTTTGCCGTCCTGTCGACCGACGAACCGCGGCTGGGCGTTTTGCTCAGCGATCTGACGGTGGCGCTGCGTCGTGTGCAGCGTGGCGACCCGGATGTGCATGTCGTTGTCAGCGAGCCGGTGCTGTCGGTTGGGCAGGCTGAGACGGCGTTGGCGCAGGCGCGGGTCCTGGCGCGTTTGACCCGCGACGCCAGACGGGATGGGACAGTTGTGCGGGCTGATGAGCCGGAGCGGCTCGGACTGTTCGGCCTGCTCCTGCCGATCGCCGCCGGCACCGAAACGACGGCTGCCGATCTCCGGCTGCGCCTGGAGCGTTTTGCCGACGCCGTGATCGGTCCGCTGGAGCAGCAGGACGATCGTCGCCACAGCCATCTGGTCGAGACGGTCGATGCCTGGCTGGCGCACGCTGGTACGCTCGCACCGACCGCCGAGGCGCTGAGCATCCACCGCAACACGCTCGCCTATCGCCTGCAGCGCGTGACGGACGTCACCGGCTACGACCTCGACGACGCCAGGATCCGCTACACGCTGCGGCTGGCGCTGGACGTGCGACGCCTGCTCGCCGCCGACTGATCGTTGCCTGCCTGCATGCTACGATGCCGTGATGTGGCACCGTGCCTGAGGGTCCACCCGGGACTCACCACCATATTGGAGGAGATGCGTGAAGAGCGAAACGCGAGCATTTCTCGATCGGTTGCTGGTCACCGCCAGCCCGTCCGGCTTCGAGAATGAAGCAGCGCGGATCTGGCGTGCTGAGGCGGAGACGTTCGCCGACGAGGTCGTTGTCGATGTGATGGGCAACTCGTTCGCGCGCCTCAAGGGCGACGGACCGACCGTCATGATCGAGGGGCACATCGACGAGATCGGCGTGATGATCTCGCATATCGACGATAACGGGTTCCTCTGGTTCCAGCCGATCGGCGGCTGGGACGATCAGGTGCTGGTCGGGCAGCGCATTCGTGTGCTGGGCAGCGGCGGCACCGTCGTCGGCGTGATCGGCAAGAAGCCGCGGCATCAGATGACCGAAGAGGACATGAACCGCGTGTCGAAGATCCGCACGCTCTGGATCGACATCGGTGCGCGCGATGCCGAGGACGCTCGCTCGAAGGTGTCGGTCGGCGATGCTGGCGTGATCGAGCAGCCGCTCATCGATCTGGGCGACGACCTGATCGCCTCGCGCGGGCTGGATAACCGGGTCGGCGCGTTCGTCGCGCTGGAGGCGCTGCGTCTGCTCGCCGAGGGCGAGCGACCGGCGGCGGATGTCTGGGCGGTCGCGGCGGTGCAGGAGGAGATCACCTTCGGTGGCGCGCACACGAGCGCATTCCACCTCGATCCGGCGGTGGCGATTGTGCTGGACGTGACCCACGCGACCGATCATCCCGAGGCTGACATTCGTGGCAACGGCATCTGCAAGATCGGCGGCGGTCCGGCGCTGGCGCGGGGATCGGCGGTGCATCCGATCGTCCATCAGCGGCTGGTCGAGGCTGGCCGGGCGGAAAGCATCCCGCACTGCATCGAAGCGACGCCGCGACGCACCGGTACGGACGCCGACGCGATCGCCTACGAGCGCGCCGGTATCCCCTGCGGCCTGGTGTCGATCCCAAACCGCTACATGCATTCGCCGAGTGAGATCGTGAGCCTGACCGATCTGGACAACTGCGCCGCGATCATCGCCGCGTTTACCCGTCGGTTCAACGCCGACGTAGACCTGCGTCGCGTCTGACACAGTGGGGGCCGGTATGCAGTATCCGGCCCCGTTCCCCGGTAGTTACCTGCAATTGACCGTCTTGCCATTGTCAGCGCTGGTGAAATTCGTTGGATCACCGCCTCACCGCACGCGACGACCAGATTGGCGACGAGAGTCAGTGCGACCGTCGGGATCAACAATCTCATCGACGTCCTCCATCGCAATGCTGACTCGACGTTGTCGACTGAGAGACGACAGCGCGGGCACCGTCTCTGTTGCGATGAATTGGCCGGTGCGGAATGTCAACACGGTGTCAATCAATGGATCTGTCCAGGCCTGTGATCCGGCAATGCGAGAGCTAGCGGGTGCTCAACTTCAGCTCCATCTCGACTCGCAGATTGCTGCTGAAGATATCTACTGCGAGCGTTTCGTTCAGGATCGATGCGGCTTCGGACGCAAAGCTCCCGTCTACATGGTCCAGCTCAACGTCGTAGCGGTCGTGATGGTCGTGCTTCGAGTGACCAAGGCTGAGATCGAACAATCGCACGCGTTGTCCAGCGACCTCGCCGGTCATCACACGGCCGTCGAGATCGGTCACGAGGTTGCTGAACTGCACCGTCCCATTTGATGTCGAGAACGCGACACCGCCATCATGTTGAATCTGCCCTGTTATGGCTTGCGGATCGATGGTCCCGGAGACGGCCGGTAACTCGATCTCATGGGGGCCATCCTGCCGCGCCGGATCGATTGCCTTGAACGACACCCCGGCGTTGTCGATGGTTCGTTCGTGCTGGTCGTCGATCTCGATCTCCATGTATCCCCCAGTCACTGTTGCCTGTGTTCCGGTTGATGGCACTGATGGAGCTGGTGACGCGGCCGCTGGCATGGTCGCCGTTGCTGCGCTGGTCGACTGCGTTGCGCTCGGAGGCGCAGTCGTGGATGTTACCGCTGGCGCGATTGTCGATGTGGTCATCGGTGTCAGTGTCGGAGTGCTGCCTCCGCCCACCATACAGCCTCCGACAAGCAGCAGGAACGGGGCAAGCAACAGTAGTCGAATATGCGCTCGTTGGGGTTGCATAGTGGCTCCACTCCTCGTGTTTGGTTTCGATGTTTGCAGCACATTTCATGCCACTTCTGGCCTATCGGTTGATGACTCTTGCCGAGCGGT
The DNA here is from genome assembly GCA_023954495.1 of Thermomicrobiales bacterium. Classification (NCBI taxonomy): domain Bacteria; kingdom Pseudomonadati; phylum Thermomicrobiota; class Thermomicrobia; order Thermomicrobiales; species Thermomicrobiales bacterium. Next base: position 10,201 of record JAMLIA010000041.1, read on the forward strand.
GGTGACTCGTGCAGGGCTGCGGGAATGGATGGGCAATGGAGCGGCGCGAGCAGGGAGGTTGGCGAGAACAGTATCCGCAGTCAACGCCTCGTGGCGCTCGCCTGCGCGATTGCACCGGCCAGTTTATCGTCCGGGTTGGCGATCCAGTCTCGTGCCAATAGCTCCGCTGAGTTGCGATCACCAATCGCCAGCTCGCCGTCGATCACCAGCTCGCGCAGGCGCTCTTTCAGATGCTTGATCCAGATGCCGGGCGGCAGGTCGAACATCGCCATCAGCTCGTCCCCATCCAGCGGTGACTGCAGCGCGTCGAGCGATGCTTCCGCCTCCAGTCGCGCCGCGTGCTCGCGCAGCCCGGCCACGCGTCGGGCTGCCGCAGCTTGTCGGTCGGCTCGGGCGCTGGTGACGTCGGCGGCGGCCAGATCGAGCAGGTCCTCGAACGCATCGCCGGCTTCCAGCGCCAGGCGGCGGACAGCGGAGTCGGTCCAGTCGGGATCGTAGCCTGCACCACGCAAGTGCATCGCGACGAGAAGCGCGACGCGCTGCTCCAGCCAACGCTCCTGCTTGAGCCGCCGCAGTGTGCGGCGCGCCAGGTCGGCTCCGGCGATCTCGTGACCGAAGAAGTGAACTTCGCCACTGGGATCGACCGAGCGGGTCATCGGCTTGGCCGCATCGTGCAGCAGCGCTGCCCAACGCACGGCTAGCCGTGGCGGTGTCTGAGCGGCAACGCGGACGGTGTGGGCCCAGATATCCTTGTGCCGCGCGCCGATCGAATCGCGGTCGTCCTCGGCCATCGGTTGCACTTCCGGCAGCACCCAGCGGATCAGGTCAGCTTCGTGGAGCGCCCACAGCCCGTCAGTCACGTGCTCACTGGTGAGCAGGCGATTCAGCTCGGCGGCGATCCGTTCGCGGCTGATGCGCTCCAACGACGACCCCTGCTCGCGCATGGCAGCGAGCGTGGACGGCGCGATCGTGAAACCGAGCTGGGCCGCGAAGCGCGCTGCCCGCAGGATCCGCAGCGGATCCTCATGAAAGCGCTCGGCGGCGTCACCGACGGCGACGATCTCTCGGCGGCCCAGGTCAGCGATACCCCCGAACGGATCGATCAGCGCGCCGTCACGCGGGTCGAGCGCCATCGCGTTGATCGTGAAGTCGCGCCGCGACAGGTCGTCACGCAGCGAAACGTTGTGCGAGACGGTCGGGCGGCGATCCTCGGTCAGGTACGTCTCGCTGCGGTAGGTCGTGACCTCGACGACGATGTCCGGCTCGTCCTGTGCCTGGAAGACGAACCCGATCGTTCCGAACTGCTCGCCGATGCTGAAGGTCGCGTCCGGCTTTGCGCCTGCTCCGGCTTGCTTTGTCTGCTCCGGTGCCGCCGACGTTGTGAAATCGAGGTCCGCCTGACCGCGCCCAAGCAGCAGGTCGCGGACAATCCCGCCAACGAGGAACAGCTCGAATCCGGACTCGTCGAATGCGTCGGTCAGCCGCTGCACAATGTCGAGCTCGCGCTCTGGCAACCGCTCAATCAGCTCGGGCAATCTGACGTGGGCATCACTCACTCGCGCCACGCTCCTCTCCGCGCCAAGTCTAATGGACGCGAGGTGCGAGGCGAGATGCGATTCGTGTTTCCGGTCGCCGTCATTTGATGTCGGATCAGCGCTCGTGGCGAGTTGCGGTGATGCCGGAGGGGTGGGTGAAGCACCCACCCCCCTGACATCGTCGTTGGACAAGGCGTGCGCTACGAGAGCCTGTCGCCGTTGGGCCAGTTACTGGATGTAGCCACCACCAGACCAGTCGTATTCGAGAAGAACTGTCATCTGGGCTCCGCCACTGATGCTGGAATTCTTGCCGGACGCCGTATTGCTGTAGCCCCCGGAGACGCTGGCAGACTCGTTGTTGGCCGTATTGGACGAGCCACCACTCACACTGGCGTACGCGGCGTCGGTTGAGTTATCTCGCCCACCGCTGATGCTGGCCGCCGAGCCATCGGCTTCGTTCTGGGTGCCACCGCTAACGCTGGAGTAGTTACCGATGGCGGTGTTGAGGAATCCACTGTTGATGCTGGAGAAGTCACCGCTGGCGGTGTTTCCCTCGCCACCTCCGACGCTGGAGTAATTGCCGATGGCGGTGTTGAGGGATCCACTGTTGATGCTGGAGAAGTCACCGCTGGCGGTGTTTCCCTCGCCACCGGCCACGCTCGCGTGATTGCCACTGATGGTGTTGTTGTTCCCGGCAACAAACCCGCCGAAGGCTTCGTAGGCATTCTCGGTCCCCAGCACGATGTTATGGGATCCGGTGCGAACTGCTGAGTCATCGGCGCGTTGCTCGTTGTAGCCGATGATCAGATTGCCTTTGCCGTTCTTCTCATCGGTAGCACCCAGACCATTCACGATCTGGACATTGCAACCGGTGAAGAGCGCGTCGCCATCATCGGTCGTCGACAAACAACCCGGTACCTTCGCATCAAGAGCGGCGATCATGCCCTCTGCTGCTTCAAGTTGCGTTTGCAACCCACCGATGGTCGTCTGTTGCTCGGAGACGGTGCCTTCGAGGCTATTGATCGATTCCTGCTGGTCACGAACGGTCTGCTCCAGAGCAGATAGCCGTGCTTCCAGGTTGCTTATCCCTGTGGCACTCATGAGAGTGAGCGGCTGCTCACTGCGGAGGCATCTGCCGGGGTCACGCTCGTAGCGCATCGTCCCGCGTGGTGGTGTCACGCAGACATTGACAGTCGCGCCGGTCGCTGGCGGGCCGCTGGCCAGCGCACTCCGCACCCCCAGCCCAATGATGACGGCCAAAGCCATTGCGATGATGGTCCCCAGGACGATTGTGAAGCTGCGCAACGGTAGGACTCGCATCGTCAAACCCGCCATGACACGACCTCTTCTTCGATTGCCGGCAGTGGTAGCAGACGGCATAACAGAAAACGTGATTCACCCGTCACGAATAGAGGTAGGCTATGTGAAGAATGGCAAACGGTCAACGGAGAACGCGCGCAAAATCTGGTACTGTGCAGAAGAAGTTGCGTTTTCGATAATAAGCACAGCGCCTATCCCCGCGCATGACCGATCTGCTCATGTCTCATCGGCACGGCTAAGCCGGTCGACCCGGGCTTTCACAGCTGTTTTCTCTCGAACCGCTTTATATTCGCACGTACGATGACGAGGCGGCCGCTGATACCTTCGGGACATGACCGGGCTTGTCCATCGCGGGGTGCCAACGCCCAAGGGGCACTCGGGTCATGCCGATCACCCGTGCGCCGGATGACGCCAACTTCGAGAAACCGCCACCCCGCTGGCCTCAAAATGTAGGGGCGTATCGCATACGCCCGGCCGGAAACACGACCATCCTGGATGGGCACCTGGACACCGTGGCTGCCGACCGAAACGGGTCAGGGCCGAACGGGCGTATGCGATACGCCCCTACATTTTGCAGGCTGATGTGACGCCCCTGCGTCGGGCCGTTGGCATCCGGCACGGGAGGGTCGCCTCACGGCGAGGACAGGCCGGGTCCTGTCCGTACGAAATGTTTGCGCGCCGCTCTTCCAACCAACCGCTGTGCGTCTGTGCACAGGAGTGTCGCCTCCCGGCGATGACAGCGCCAGCACTGTCCTACGCCAGGACCAATCACTCCCTTATGGGCGGGTCGGCCGGGACGGTGATGCTGGCTTGCTGGGTCTCGGTCCAGCGGCCCATCGCGCGGTACTTGGCGTAGCGCGCCTGAAGCAGCGGTTGTGGCCCGTCGGTGGTAAGCGTGGACAACTCGTCGAGGTGGCGTTCGATGGCGTCGCCGACGGCGTTGATCGTGGTGGCCGGGTCTTCGTGGGCCGGTGTCGGCTCGGGGATGACGTCGTCGACCAGACCGAAGGAGCGCAGGTCGGGCGCGGTCACGCCCATTGCGGCGGCGGCTTCCGGTGCGCGGGCAGCGTCTTTCCAGAGAATCGCAGCTGCGGCCTCGGGTGAGGCGACGGAATAGACGGAGTTCTCCAGCATGAGCACACGGTCGGCGACGCCGATTGCCAGCGCGCCGCCGCTGCCGCCTTCGCCGATGACGACGGAAATGATCGGCGTTTCCAGCGTTGCCATGACGTAGATGTTGTCGGCGATGGCAAACGCCTGGCCGCCCTCTTCGGAGGCGAGGCCCGGGTCTGCGCCCGGTGTGTCGACAAAGGTGATGACCGGGAAGCGGAACTTCTCGGCGTGGCGCATCAGGCGGAGCGCCTTGCGGTAGCCGGTCGGCTTCGGCATGCCGAAGTTGCGGGCGATGTTTTCCTTTGTGTTCTCGCCCTTCTGGTGGCCGATGATCATGACGCTGCGGCCACGGAAGTGGGCAAGTCCGCCAACCAGCGCCTGATCGTCGCCAGCGGCGCGGTCGCCGTGGAACTCGACGAAATCAGCGCAGAGCTGGTTGACATAGTGCAGCGTGTGCGGTCGCGCGGCGTTGCGCGCGATCTGGACACGATCCCACGGGCTCAGCCCATCAGTCTCAGGCATCAGCCACTCCGGCGGTGAGTCGCTCTGGTGGCACGAGGCAACCGGCAGCCTGCTGGTAAATGTTCATCAGCAGGTTGATCGATGCCTTGAGTGCCGAGCGGGGTACAACCTGGTCGATCATGCCGTGCTCCAGCAGGAACTCGGCAGTCTGGAACCCTTCTGGCAACTTCTGTCGGATCGTCTGCTCGATGACCCGTGGCCCGGCGAAGCCGACGAGCGCGCCAGGTTCGGCGATGATGACGTCGGCCACGGTCGCGTAGGACGCGGTGACGCCGCCGTAGCACGGGTCGGTCAGGATCGCGATGTGCGGCAGGCGTTGCTCGGAGAGCTTGGTGAGCGCCGCAGTCGTCTTGGCCATCTGCATCAGCGAGAACAGCCCCTCCTGCATGCGTGCGCCGCCCGAGGCCGAGATGGTGATAAGGGGGTAGCAACCGGCGGCGGCCCGCTCGGATGCTCGCGCCAGCTTCTCGCCGTAGACCGACCCCATGCTGGCACCCATGAACGAGAAATCGGTGACGACGAGTGCAGCCGGTCGGCCACCAATTGCGATCTCGCCAGAGATGACCGCTTCGGAGACGCCGGATTTCGCGGTCGTCTTGTGCGCCTTTTCGGCGTAGGTTTCGTTATCGACGCTGAAGCCGAGCGGATCGTCCGGCACCAGCTCGGCGTCCCATTCGATGAAGCTGCCCGGGTCCGCCATGAGCTCGATGCGCTCGCGTGCGGCGAGGCGGAAATGGTAGCCGCAACGCTGGCAGACGCGATGGCCGTGCAGATGCTCTTTGTTGTAGGCCAACTCGCCGCACTTGGGGCACTTGACCCAGAGGTCATTCGGCACCTGTGAGCGGGCATCCTCTTCGTCGGATGTCGTAAAGCGTGGCTGGCGGCGGAAGAGTTCTCTCATTGTGGTTCCGGGATATCCTTGCCGGCGCACGGTGGCACGATTATCGCCTCCCGTTGTCCGGGTGTCGGCGGGCGGCAGTATAGCATAGCATCGGTCGTGTTCCCGTCTGCGTGTCGCGGTACAGCCAACTATCGTCTATCCTCGTAGCAGGTGGTACGGCTGGGGCGAAGGGAGAGCGGATATGCCGTCGCTCGAACGCGAGAAGACCGTTGCGATGATCCTTGCCGGTGGTCAGGGGGAGCGCCTGAGCGTGCTCTCGCGCCAGCGGGCCAAGCCCGCCGTGATGTTCGCCGGGAAGTACCGGATCATCGACTTCGCACTGTCGAACTGCGTCAACTCGGGGATCTACGATGTTGCAGTTCTGACGCAGTATCGCCCGCACTCGCTCAACGACCACATCGGCCACGGCCGCCCGTGGGACCTTGACCGCGCGACCGGCGGCGTTCACGTGCTGCAACCGTACCTGGGGCGTGCGCGATCCGACTGGTATCGCGGGACGGCGGACGCGATCTATCACAACCTGTTCTACGTGCAGGAGTCGCGCGCGACCGATGTGCTGATCCTTTCCGGCGACCACGTTTACGCGATGGACTTTCGCCCGATGCTGGCACGTCATCGCGAGTTGAACGCCGATGTCACCGTCGCCGTTCAGCCGGTGCCGTGGGAGGACGCCAGCCGGTTCGGCGTGATGACGACGGACGACGAAGATTGCATCATCGACTTTGACGAAAAGCCGGCCGAGCCGCGCTCCAACCTCGCCTCGATGGGTGTCTACGTCTTCAAGGCCGAGGTGCTGCTGGATGTCTTTCGCCGGCCGGACAGCAACCTGTCGATGATTGACTTTGGCCACGAGGTGATCCCGTTCCTGATCGGTGATGGGAACGTCTACGCGCATCGGTTCGCCGAATACTGGCGCGATGTCGGGACGCTGCAGTCGTACTGGGAAGCCAACATGGAGCAGCTGGAGGATGTGCCCGGCCTGAATCTGTACAACCCGGACTGGCGCATTCACACCCGCAGTGAGGAGCGGCCACCGACGAAGATCATGGACGGCTCGCACGTCTCACGCGCGCTGCTCTCGAACGGCTGTATCGTGATTCGTGGCGAGGTCTATCACTCAGTGCTGTCGCCGGGTGTGATCGTCCATGAAGGGGCGATCGTCCGCGACTCGATCATCATGACCGATACGGTGATCGGGCCCGGTGCCGTCATTGACCGCTGCATTATTGATAAGGCCGTACACATTGGGGCCGGCACGCATCTCGGCGTTGGCGATGATTACGCGCCGAACTGGCTGGAGCCATCGCGCCTGAACACCGGGTTGACGATCGTTGGTCGGGGGGCCAGCGTTCCGGCCCGGGTCACCGCCGGTCGGAACGTTCTGATCGCGCCGGATATCGATGAGACCGCGTTCGAGTCGCTGGAGATCGTCAGTGGGGAGACGATCGACCCGAATGTGCCGATCTGGTCGTGAGCAGTACCACGTGGAGCAACGCGCTCCGGCAATCTGCCTTGAGCCGCGCTGGACATCGTGGCACAGTTGTCGATGTGCTGCGCTACGAGGTGAATTGGTGCGCGATACCTGAGTGATGGTGCCCCGGTATCGGCAAGAGGCACATGCGGTATTTACGCAAATAGCACTCTGATCGCATCTCGTAGCAGCGTACGTACCAACATGATGGGGGAGTTGTTGGTGATTGACTCTGCACTTCAATCTGGCTTGAACGCGGATCAGCGTCACATCGTTGATCTGGAACATATTCTGACGACATTGCCGGAATCAGACCGCGCCCGCTTTGCGCGGCTGTACGCGGTGCTGGCATCAGTCGGGCGGCTGGTGCCGCCGGAGCACATGCTGCGCTGGATCGACAGGTACTTCGGCAGTGCCGAGGCAGTGTCGGAGCAGCGCGTCATGCGGGTCACGAACCGCTGGACGTTCGAAGGATCGCTGTTCAACGAACTGCGCGCCAAACGTCCGCTTGAGGCACGCATCCCGGCCGACCTGGCCGACGAGATCGCGCGGACCGCGCCGGATCCGTTCTGTGAGCCGGAGCTGAATACGCCGGCAGATGTCTTTGGCCGGATCGAGGGCAAGTACTCGATCAGCGCAAGCAACATCGCCAAGTACGACGGCTACCACGGCGTCGTCATCTTCCGCGAGCACGACCCGCTGGCGTTCACTGAGGCGTCGGTGCAGGATGCCTTCGACGTCGCAGTTCGCTGGCAGGAGAAGTGTCACAGCATCGACGCCGAGGCGATCTATCCGCTGATCATGTGGAACTGCCTCTGGAAGAGTGGCGCGTCGATCCCGCACGGCCACATGCAGGTGAGCCTGACCAAGGGCATGCACTACGGTCACATAGAGCGCCAACGCCGCGCCGGTGTTGAGTACGCAAAGACGCACCACGCAAACTACTACGACGATCTCTATCGCGTCCATGAAGCGCTCGACCTGGGCCGGACGTATAACGACGTCCGCGTGATGGCGCACGTCACTCCACTAAAGGAGAAAGAGTGCCTCCTGTTCGGTCGCGCGCTGGACGAGCAGTTCACCAGCACGGTCTATCAGGTGCTGAACTGCCTCACCGAGCAGCTGAACGTCGTGTCGTTCAACCTCGTCATCTGGCGGCCGCCGGTTGTTGAGACTGGTGAGGATTGGGCGGACTTCCCGGTGATCGCGCGCATCGTCGATCGTGGTGATCCGCTGAACCGCACTGCTGATTTCGGTGCGATGGAGCTCTACGCCTCCAGCGTCGTATCGAGCGATCCGTTCAAGGTGGCCAACGTCCTCTGGGATTGCCTCGACAGCTAAGCCCAGCATCCCTGAATCCACGCCGCGCCCGTATCATGGGCGCGGCAATTGGCGTAGGACGAGGGGATGGTGCTGCGGATGACGACAGGCGACCTGCGGGTAGGGATCGACATTGGCGGGACGTTCACTGACCTGCTCGTGTTTGACCCGGAGAATGGCCGCTTCCAGATCGGCAAGACGCTCACGACGCCCGGCGATCCAAGTCAGGCGGTGACGGCCGGCCTCGTCGCTACGCTGGCCGACGCCGGCATCAGCCCGGCGGCGGTGCGTGGCATCGTCCACGGCACAACGCTGGTCACCAACGCGATCATCGAACGCAAGGGGGCCCGGACCGCGTTGCTGACGACACGCGGCTTTCGCGATGCGATTCAGATCGGTCGCGAGCATCGCTACGATCTCTACGACCTGTTCCTGGAGATGCCGCGTCCGCTCGTGCCGCGCCACCTGCGGCTGGAGCTGGACGAGCGCATCCTGGCCGACGGCACCGAGATGGTGCGCGTCTCGTCCGAACAGGTGCGCGAGCTGGCCGACCAACTCGTCGCCGAAGGGGTCGAAGCGGTCGCGATCGCGTTCATTCATGCCTGGCGCGATCCCGAGCATGAGCGGCAGGTCGAAGCACTGCTGAACGAGTACGCGCCCGATCTGGTGGTCTCGACATCTTCGAGCGTCGTGCCGGAGATCCGCGAGTACGAGCGCTTCTCGACGACCATCGCCAACGTCTACGTCCGACCGCTCGTCTCGCGCTACCTCAGCCGCCTGGAGGCGTCGCTGGGCAAGTTGGGCGTCGGCGGGCGGCTGCTGATCATGCTGGCATCGGGCGGAACCTGTACCGTCGAGACGGCGCAGACGTTCCCGATCCGGCTGATCGAGTCGGGGCCGGCTGCCGGGGCGCTGGCTGCTGCCGAGTATGGTCGCCTCTCCGGCACGCCGGATGTGCTCTCCTTCGACATGGGCGGCACGACCGCCAAGGCCTGCTTGATCGACGACGGCCAGCCGCTGACGACGGCCGACTTCGAGGTTGGGCGTGTCTACCGCTTCAAGAAGGGCTCGGGGCTGCCGATCAAGGTGCCGGTCATCGAGATGATCGAGATTGGCGCTGGTGGCGGCTCGATCGCCCGAGTCGATGGGCTCGGCCTGCTGAAGGTCGGGCCGGATTCAGCTGGCTCGGATCCGGGACCGGTCTGCTATGGCCGGGGCGGAATTGCGCCGACCGTCACCGACGCCGACCTGGTGCTTGGTTATCTCGATCCGGGCTATTTCCTCGGCGGGCGTATGGCGCTGGATGTCGACGCGGCGCGGGAGGCGATCGCTCGCGACATCGCCGAGCCGCTGGGTATCGACGTCATGCGTGCCGCCTGGGGCATCCATCAGGTCGTGAACGAAAACATGGCCAACGCGGCGCGCATTCACGCAATCGAGCGCGGAAAGGATCCGCGCGCCTACCCCGTGTTCGCCTTCGGTGGCGCGGGGCCGGTGCACGCCTGGCGCGTCAGTCGCATTCTGCAGTCGCCGCGCCTGATCGTGCCGCTTGGGGCCGGTGTCATCTCAACCGTCGGCTTCCTCGCCGCGCCGCTGGCGTTCGACTTCGTGCGCTCGTATTACGGACGACTTGACGGGCTCGACTGGGCGCACGTCAACGCGCTGCTGGGCGAGATGGAGGCCGAGGGCCGCCAGATCCTCGATAGTGCCGGGGTGCCTGTGGGCGCGGTGACGGTCACGCGGACAGCCGAGCTGCGCTACGCCGGGCAGGGCCACGAGGTATCGGTGCCGCTGGCGGACGGCCTGCTGGGCGACGCGTCCGTCGCTGATCTGCGCAGCGCGTTCGAGTTCGTCTATCGCTCGCTGTTCGAGCGCATCGCGCCGGGTAATCCGGTCGAGGCGCTCTCCTGGCGTGTCGGAGTATCTGGCCCGCGGCCCGACCTGCCGCTGCATCAGTTGGCTGGTGCGATAGAGCGTGCGAGCACTGCCGCAGACGCGATCAAACACGAGCGCCCGATCTATCTGCCGGAGATTGGCGACCTCGTGTCCGTGCCGGTCTATGACCGCTACCGACTCGGGCAGGGCGCGTCGTTCAGCGGCCCGGCAGTTGTTGAGGAGCGCGAATCGACCGTCATCATCGGGCCGGATGCGCGCGTGGTCGTTGATGAGTTGATGAGCCTGGTTGTGGAGGCCGCCGAATGATCGACGCCATTACCCTCGAAGTCATGTGGAACCGCCTGATCGCGGTCGTCAACGAGCAGGCGGCGGCGCTGATGCGCACGTCGTTCACAACGATCGTGCGCGAGTCAGGCGATCTCTCGGCGGGCGTCTTCGACCGGCGCGGAAACATGATCGCGCAGGCAGTCACCGGCACGCCGGGGCACATCAACGCGATGGCAACCTGCATCCACCATTTCCTTGCCGTCTATCCGGCCGAGACGCTGTCGCCGGGCGACGTTCTCATCACAAACGATCCGCAGAAGACCTCGGGGCATTTACACGACTTCACAGTCATCACGCCAATCTTCCGCTCGGCTGCCGATCCAGCAATCGTTGGGTTCTTCGGCAACACCTGCCACGTGCTGGACATCGGCGGGCGTGGTCTGGGTACTGATGCGCGCTCGGTTTACGAGGAGGGTCTATTCGTTCCGATCACCAAGCTCTATGACGCCAGCGTCGAGAACGCCGAGTTGATCAAGCTGCTTGCCGCGAACGTCCGCACGCCTGAGCCGGTGCTGGGCGATATCCACGCGCAGGTGGCCGGCAACGATGTCGGCGGTCGGCGCTTGCTGGAGTTCATGGACGAATTCGGGCTGGAGGCGCTGGAGCCACTGGCCGACGCCATCATCGAGCGCTCCGAGCGGGCGATGCGCGCGGCTATCGCCGAGCTACCGGACGGCGCGTGGAGCAACGTCGTCTACTCCGACGGCTATGAGGAGCCGGTGCGGCTGGAAGTGACGCTGACCAAGCGCGGCGATGAGCTGTGGGTCGACTGGACCGGCTCCAGCGCCGAAAGCACACGCGGCATCAACGTCGTCCTGAACTACACCCACGCCTACACGACCTATGCGCTGAAGTGTGCGCTGGCACCGGAAGTGCCGAACAACGAAGGCTCGTTTCGCCCGGTGCACGTCTCAGCTCCGGCTGGCTCGATTCTGAATGCTCAGCATCCGGCACCGGTCGGCGCGCGGCACATCATCGGACATTTCCTGCCGGGCGCGATCTTCGGCGCGCTGGCGCAAATCATCCCCGACCGGGTGATGGCCGAGGGCGCGGCCAACATCTGGAACATCCAGCTGACCGGCAAGAACGCCGACGGCGAGTTGTGGACCTACGTCTGGTTCTCAACCGGCGGCACCGGCGCACGCCCGACCAGCGACGGCATCAGCGCCGCCGCGTTCCCCAGCGGCATTTCCGGCGTGCCTTCAGAGGTGATCGAGAGCCTCGCGCCGGTCGTCATCCATCGCCGTGAGCTCCGCGCGGACTCGGGCGGCGCAGGTCAGTATCGCGGTGGGCTCGGCCAGACGCTGGAGTTCTCGGTACGCACCGGGCGACCCTACACGTTCTCGCCGCTGTTCGATCGCATCCAGTTTGCAGCGCAGGGTGCCGACGGCGGCGAGGCAGGCGCATCGGCGCGGATTACGCTCTCGACCGGCGAGGAGTTGACTCGCAAGGGCGCGCGCGAGCTGGCCGCCGATACCCGCGTCACACTGGAGCTGCCTGGCGGCGGTGGCTACGGTGACCCGCGACGGCGCGATCTGGAGGCGATCCAGGAAGATCTGCGTGATGGGCTGATTACCACTGCAAAGCCAAATGAACAGGCTGTTGATTGAGCAGGAGTCCTGCTATCCGTTGAGCCAACCGACGCCGACATGAATCCGCCTGGATTTTTGGATCAATACATCCACTTTGGCAGATGCGTACGTAAACAAGCCATCGAGGCAATTCGGTTTTCGGGGATCTGACGCTGGGTGCGTCGGCTGTCAGAGGCTCCGGCTCAGGGATGAAACGCGCAGTCGATCAGGCCGCGACTGTCGGAATATCCGGCGGGGCGGTCATGTAGTGCGTGATGAATACCTAACCGGACATCTCTCGAACGAATGTCACTGACTTGTAGCATGGCGCAACGAGCGCAATGTGGTTGGGACCAAGGAGGACATTTCGTGACGCAACCTGAGTTCGGCCTGGAACGACTCCAGGAGGAAGTCCTTGCCGGGAAGCTCAGCCGCCGACAGGTGCTGAAGAGAAGCGCGGTCCTGGGACTGAGCGCCCCGATTATTGCCGGGCTGCTGGCTGCCTGCGGTGGCGACGACGACGAGCCAACGACGGCTCCGGCTGAAGCGACGACAGCACCTGCTGCCGAAGCGACGGAAGCCCCCGCAGAAGAGGCAACCGAAGAGCCGGCCGCTGAGGCCACCGAAGCTCCTGCTGAGGAGGCAACTGAGGCACCGGCAGAAGCGACCGAGCCACCTGCTGAAGCGGCTGGCGAGCGTGGCGGTAGTGGCCAGTTGCGTCTGTTCTACTGGCAGGCCCCGGTTATCCTGAATGTCCACCTTGCAAACGGCACCAAGGACTATCATGCCTGCCGCGTCTGCATGGAGCCGCTGGCCGACTGGGATGCCAATCTGGAGCCTGTCCTGTTCCTCGCCGCCGAGTTCCCCTCGGTTGAGAACGAGACGCTGGCTGAGGATGGCACATGGTGCATCTGGAAGCTGCGCGAAGGGGTGAAGTGGCACGACGGCGAAGACTTCAATGCCGATGATGTCATCTTCACCTACGAGTACATCGTCAACCCGGACAATGCCACCACGACCAGCGGTCGATACCAGACAATCGACAACGTCGAGAAGATCGACGACTACACCGTCAAGGTCAACTTCAAGGTTCCCACACCGGCCTGGTATGACCCGTTTGTGACGACTGAGGGCTGCATCCTCCCGGAGCACATCTTCAAGGATTTCCAGGGCTCTGAGTCGCGCAATGCACCGGCCAATCTGGATATCACTGGTACCGGCCCGTTCAAGGTCCGCGAGTTCCGGCCGGGCGACGTTGTGCTCTATGACCTGTTCGAGGATTACTGGGATCCGGGCAAGCCACACATCGACTCGGTCGAGATGAAGGGTGGCGGTGACTCGGTTGGTGCTGCGCGTGCCGTGCTGCAGTCCGATGAGGCTGACTGGGCGTGGAACCTGCAGGTCGAGCCGTCCGTCCTCAACCCGATGGAAGATGCCGGCATCGGTACCATCGATGCCCAGCCAGGCGGTGGTACCGAGCGCCTGATGATCAACTTTTCAGACCCCACGGTCGAGGTTGATGGCCAGTTCTCGCACTATGGCACGCCGCACCCGGTCTGGTCTGACCTGCGCGCTCGCCAGGCGCTTGCCTTCCTCTGCGACCGCGGCACAATCGCCGAGCAGCTGTACGGCAAGGGTGGCGTTGCGGCGACCAACCAGTATGACGAGCCAGCGAAGTTCACCAACCAGGATCTGACCTGGGAATTCAACATCGACAAGGCCAAGGCCCTGCTCGATGAGATGGGTTTCACGGGCCACGATATTGTCTACCAGACGTCGATCAACTCTGTCCGCCAGAAGACGCAGGAGATCATCAAGCAGGCGATGGAGCAGGTCGGCTTCAGCGTCCAGATCAAGAGCGTTGACGCGGCTGTGTACTTCTCGACCGATCAGGGGAACCCGGACACATCGGGTAAGTTCATCGCCGACCTCGAGATGCACACCAACGGTGCGGGTGTTTATCCGGCGGTGTGGTTCGAACGCTATCGCACGGACGAGATCGCGCAGAAGGAAAACGCCTGGGCAGCAAGCAATTACTTCCGCTACTCCAACCCGGAGTTCGACAAGATGCACGATCAGTGTCGGGTCGAGATGGATGCTGACAAGCAGGTGCAGCTGTTCCAGGACATGATGAAGCTGGTGACTGAGACGGATGTCGTCGAGGTTCCGCTCGTCAACCGCACTGGCCTGGCTGCCAAGAGCAACCGGATCAAGGGCTATGTTGGCTCTCCGTGGGCCGCAAACCCTGTCTGGGAGCTCAAGAACTGGACTCTGGAGGACTAGTCCTTCCGTCTGGTGATTGTTCCGCTGGCGAGCGTCGGTCGACTTCGGTCGGGCGCTCGCCAGTGCCTTTATTAGCCCCGAGGTGCTGAAGCTCGTCTCCCTGCGCGCCGCTTGCGCAAAACGCGTTAGCGTCGCATCCGCACTTTCCGTCTGTCATCGTATCGATCGCCCGATAGAGCGCTGCTAGAGAGCCGCACGGAGTTCTCGCGTACCCGTCTTGAGCCCAGGTGGATCTCACAGAAGAACATCCCGTACGAGGAGCGTAACCAGAAAGACCTGGCATGACGGGGAAGGCCCGACATAGCCGCATCAGTGACGGTTTTTCCATTGCGCGTCTGACCGTATCTGCGGGGCGTTCCGCGAACAGCATCCTGGCTCGCTAGCCAAAGTGGCGCGATTCCCAGCTGTGGAAAGGACGACCGACCCATGAGTGACGTGTTCAACGAGTTCACGCGTCTGCGAACGGATGTACGCGCCCGCCGTCTTAACCGACGACAAGTCCTCAAGCGCGGGGCAGCGCTCGGCCTGAGCGCGCCGCTGCTGGCTGGCCTGCTGGCGGCCTGTGGTGGTGACGAAGACGAGGAGCCAACGACTGCTCCGGCAGAAGCAACTACAGCGCCCTCTGGCGACGCGACCAAGGCACCCGAAGAGTCGGCAACCGAAGAGCCGAAAGCCTCCCCCACCGGGGCCGAGGGAGAGGCAACGAAGGAGCCGGTGGCCGAAGCAACGGAGCCGCCCGCTGCCGAAGCCGGCGGCGGCGGTCAGCTTCGCCTGATGTGGTGGCAGGCACCGACGATCATGAATCCGCACCTCTCGACAGGGACCAAGGACTTCGACGCCTCGCGGCTCGTGTACGAGCCACTGGCCGACTTTGATGCGGACGGCAACGGCATCCCGTCGCTGGCCGCTGAGATGCCAACGCTGGAGAACGGCGGTGTCTCTGAAGACGGCCTGACCGTGACCTGGAAGCTGCGTGACGGTGTGACCTGGCACGACGGCGAGCCGTTTTCTGCGGACGATGTCGTCTTCACCTGGGAATATGCGTCGAACGAGGCGACAGCCGCCGTCACCATCGGGAACTTCGCGGTTGTCGAGAAGGTCGAAGCCGTCGACGACACGACGGTCCAAATCACGTTTACGCAGCAGAACCCGGCCTGGTTCGACGTGTTCACCGGCCCGAACGGCATGATCCTGCCGCGGCACATCTTTGGCGAGTATGTAGGCGAGAAGTCTCGCGACGCGGCAGCAAACCTCGCGCCGGTTGGGACCGGCCCGTTCAAAATCAGCGAGTTCCGCCCCGGTGACGTGGTGCTGTGTGACCGGCACGAGGGCTACTGGGACGCCGGCAAGCCGTTCTTCGACAGCGTCGAGATGAAGGGTGGCGGCGACGCGCAGGGCGCGGCTCGCGCCGTACTGCAATCCGGCGAGGCTGACTGGTCGTGGAACATCCAGGCCGAGCCGCAGATCCTCAGCCAGATGGCCGAGGGCGGCGTCGGCAAGATCGTCTCCGGACCGGGGGCCAGCGCTGAGCGCATCATGATCAACTTCGCTGATCCCAACACCGAAGTTGACGGCGCACGATCCGAACCCAGCACCGAGCATCCGATCTTCAAGAACAAAGATGCGCGCAACGCCATCGCGCTGGCGGTCGAGCGCGATGTCATCGCCCGCGAGCTGTACGGCGAGGGTACGAGCGCCGAGCTGGGCAAGGCGACGTCGAACAACCTCAATGCCCCGGGCCGCCTCGTCTCGCCGAACACGACCTGGGAGTACAACCTCGACAAGGCGCGCGAGCTGCTGGCCAACGTGCCGGAAGCCGCAGGCTACAAGCTCGTGTACCAGACGTCGATCAACTCTGTCCGTCAGAAAACACAGGAGATCGTCAAGCAGTCGCTGGAGCAGATCGGGTTCGTCGTCGAGCTGAAGAGCGTTGACTCAGCGGTCTTCTTCGCGTCCGATGCCGGTAACCCGGACACATATCCGCATTTCTACACGGATATCGAGATGTACACGAACGGGCCGTCCAGCCCGTATCCGGTCTCGTGGTGCGAGCGGTTCCGCACGGACGAGATCGCGTCCAAGGCGAACAGTTGGGCCGGCACGAATATCACGCGCTACAACAACCCGGAGTTCGACAAGCTGCACGATCAGGCGCGTGTGGAGATGGATCCGGATAAGCAGGTCGATCTGTTCGTGGCGATGAACGACATGTCAGTCAACGATTTTGTTGAAGTTCCGATCATTCACCGGGCGTCGGTTGCCTGTGCTGCCAATACGCTCGATGGCTACGTCGGGACCACGTGGGCCAGTGATGTCTACGACATCAAGAACTGGAACCGGCAGTCCTGAGCGAGAGACGGTGTACGGCGGAGGCATGTGCGGGTACACTGCGCTCGTTCGTCTCAGGGCTGGCTCTGGCTGGGGACCAGTGGTCGCCCGAGGTACAGATTCCGATGTTCGGGTAACGGTTGAAGTGTCAGACGTGCTAGTATTGCCGCATTCTCAAACGCGGGGCATTTCGTTCGCACATGCCAACCACCGTATGTACCGTCGAATTGGCGGGCCTGTCGGCGTATCACACGCCAAGGTATGGATGTAGGGATCGGGAGACATGGGTCGATACATCATTCGCCGCCTGGTGACGGCGGTACCGACGCTCATTGCGATCAGCATGGTGATTTTTGCGATTCTGGCGTTAGCGCCGGGCGACCCACTATCCGATCTGGCGCTCAACCCATCGGTTCCACCGGAAGTGCGCCAGCGCATTCGTGCGAGCATGGGCCTTGATGACCCGATCCCCGTGCGCTATGCGCGCTGGGCCAGCTCGATGTTCCGGCTCGACTTCGGCTACTCGTTCCGCACCCGCGGTCCGGTCATCGATCTGCTGAAGCAGCGCCTGCCGACGACGCTCTACATCAGTGGATCGGCCTTCCTGTTGGCGATATTAATCGCCATACCCATAGGCGTGCTGTCTGCTGTGCGCCAATACTCGGTCTTTGACAACGTCGCCACGACATTGGCCTTCATTGGCTTCTCGCTGCCGACGTTTGCAACCGGCCTGCTCTTCATCCTGTTATTCACGATCAAGTTAGGCTGGTTACCATCTATCTACCGGTCAACCCTCGATACGGAGGGGTTGGCCGGGGTCTGGGAACGCATTCGGCAGGCGATCATGCCTGTCA
>JAMLIA010000042.1 GCA_023954495.1 Thermomicrobiales bacterium
CATCGCCATGCACCACAACGCCATGGCGGCGGTCAGCGCGGCCGGCGTCGGTGCCTACGCGCCGGACCTCGGCTCACCCTGGCGGACTCCGCGCGTCTGGTGGTCGGTGATCCCCCAGCAGGCGCTTCGCGGCATGCTCGAGGCGATGCGAGCCGCCGGCATCGAAACGGATTGGGCGGAGGACCTGGCCGAGAATGATGCAGGCTGGCCCGACGACGAGGTCGATCTCTATCTGGACGTCGCACCGTGGGCCGACAAGAAGTGGCGCTCGTTCGAAAGCCACGCGACGCAGTTTGGTGAGGACAGCCCGTTCCGTCGGGCGAAGGACGCGCTGGGCGAGGCGATCCTCGGTCAGGAAACATTCGTCCTCGCCATCGGCACGAGCGAGCCGGACGGGCTGCTGGTCGCCCCGCCCACGAACGCGTCGTCCTGAACGACGGCGTAGGCGCGCACCGACATGGCCGATCCCCCAACAATCGCCAGCGGCGCGGCGTGAAACCGAAAGCCGCTGGTTGGGAGCTGGTTGATGTTGCACAGATTCTCGACGATCGGGATACCGGCCCGCAGCAGCCGCGAATGCACGGGCCGGTGTCCATCCGTCGTGTCGTCAACGTTCCAGCTATCAATGCCAACCAGTACAGCCCCGCGCTCGACGAGCAGTCGTCCGGCCGCATCGGTGAGGTGCGGATTCGCACCGAGATAGTCCGGGCCAGCCCAGTGCGCATCCCAACCAGTGCGAATCAGCACCGCGCGCCCCTCGACCGGCACATCCGCCAGATCGTCAGCATCGACATGCATGCGACCGGCGGCGACCAGTGTAGTGGCATCGACCACGACACCCGGCAGATCGACAAGGTGCACCAACGACAGGCTCGCCAGATCGTCGCCGTCCGCATAGCGATGGAACGGCGTGTCCATGTAGGTCCCGCTGTTGCCGATGAGGCGGAAGCGCTGGATCAGGAACGTCGTGTCACCAGCATAGTGCGCCCGCGACGCCTCACGCGAGACAAACTCCTCGCTCTCCGGCGCAGGCAGGCCGGGAAACATCGGGATGTTTGTATCGAGGTGATGCGACAGATCGACGATGTGCGTACTGGATGTCTGCATAAGCCTGCCCCTCTGTCAGAACGCTAGAAGAGACTCTTTGCCGGGCCGAGGCGTCCATCACGGAAGCGATCGTAGGAGAGCTGGCTGATCTCGACCGAGGTCTGGCCATCGAGGACGAGTTCCGACATCAGCCGTCCGACGATCGGCCCCATCGCGAACCCGTGGCCACTGAAGCCGGTCGCCAGCACAAAGCCCTCGACGTGACCCGCTTCGCCGAGCACCGGCAGGGCGTCCGGCGTGGAATCGATCCAGCCGGCCCAGACACGTCGCAGGCGGACATGGCCGAGCGATGGGAAGAGCGCCATGAAGTTCTCGACAGTGGTCTGGGCGATCTTCATATCCGGCTTCGGCTCGGTGTCGCCTGCGTGCGCGAACTCGGGCAGCCCGTCGCCCTTGCGCAGCCCGGTTGCGTCGCCGATGTCGTGCAGCAGACGCGACCCGGCCCGCATGCGGAACACGCCCCGGTTCTTCAGGTAGTTCGGCACGAAGTGACGCGCGTAGCGGAACGAGTCGAGCGTGAGGTCGATCTCGCCGCGCGCGCCTCCGGCGACGTAAACGCGCCCGTTGGGGCGCTGCCGAAATGCGCAGCCATCGGACCAGACCGCGGTCGTGGTCACCTCGCGCACTGGCTCCGTCTCGGCAGCCGTCGAGAGCACCGCCACCTGCGGCAGATCAATCCCGATTGTGCGGGCGATCTTGGTCGACCACGCACCGGCGGCACAGATGACGATCGGCGTCTTGATGGTGCCGCGCGGCGTCACGACGCCACTCACGCGTCCGGCCGAAAGCTCGATGCGCTGCGCCGGACAGTCGGTGTAGATCGTGGCCCCGAGCGCTTCAGCTGCGCGCGCCAGCGCCAGCGATACCTTCGTTGGTTCGGCGTGGCCGTCGCTCGGCGTATACATACCGCCGACCCAGGAGCCCTGCATATCTGGAATGAGGTTGGACACTTCCTCGCGGGACAGCATGCGGGTCTCAACGCCGAAGTCGCGCACCGACTCAAGCCAGTGCTCGTGGCGCTCGTACTGCTCGTCATTGGCGGCGACTGTCAGCACGCCGCCCTGGACCCACTCGATGTCAGCCTCAAGCTCGGCTGAGAGATTGCGCCAGATCTTGTTGGCCTCGATAACCAGCCCGAGCTCGGCAGGGTCGCGCCGCTGCTGGCGGACAAAGCCCCAGGCGCGGCTCGATTGCTCGTTGCCGATACTGCCCTTCTCCAGCAGGACGACGTTCGCCCTCTGCCTGGCGAGGTAATAGGCAGCAGAGACGCCGACGATCCCTCCTCCGATCACGACAACATCGGCGGTCGATTCAACTGGCTGAGCGTTCATCGCCTGGCCTTTCGTTCTCGGCGTCGAACTATCGTGCAACGGTCGCTGGCCCATCAGAACACACATGCGTGCGAATCATTGTGACTCTCAGCACATCGTCGGCAGGCAGCGTAGCAGGATCGGCGCTGAGGGCAAACAGCATGGCAAAGCGAACAGGGCAGCGTGTCGCATGAATGCACGCTGCCCTGTTCATCAGAGCAATCTGTAGATCCAGCGATTGCCGGTTAGTCGCGAGCGTCCGGCACCGGCCGTTGGACCAACGGGTCGTTGTCACGATTGATCGGTGTGCTTTGCCCACCGGCCAGCGACGACGGCATCTCCGGGGAGGCACCGGCCACCGCTTCGCCGGTCGTCGCGACCGCATCCTCGCTGAAGCTCGATCGCAACGGGATCTCCTTCAGGAAGAGGACGGATACCAGCGCGACCGCCATCGCGACCGCGCCAACCATGAACAGGTCGCCGATCGACGCCGACAGGCTGTCGCGGACCGTCAGCATGAACTGATTGAACAGATCGTTGCCGTTCGCGCCGACCGAGTCAAACAGCTGGCGCAGGCTCGTGGTCGTCTGCTCCGAGAGCAGCACCTGCGGATTGCCGAGCTGCGAGAGCTGATCTTCCGGAATGACCGCCCGAACCTCCGGCGCCAGGCTGGCGTTGAACGCGGCGTGGAAGCGGTTCGTCATAACCGTGCCGAACAGCGCCGCGCCGATCGTCCCACCAATCGAGCGGAAAAACGTCAGGCTGGCGGTCACTTCGCCGAGCTGTCGGAATGGGAACGCGTTCTGCACGATGATCGTAAACAGGCTCATCGAGACACCGATGCCGAGACCGAGGATAACCATGTTGCGCACGACGACACTGCTGGTGACGTCGGCCGGCATGATCGCCAGCAACACCATGCCGATCGTACCAACGATGAAGCCACCCAGCGCAAGCATCTTGTAGTGACCGGTGCGCGACATGATCTGCCCGGCGACGATGCTGCTGACGATGAAGCCGAGCATCATCGGCGTCAGGACCGCGCCAGAGCTGGTCGCACTCTTGCCCAGCACGCCCTGAATGAAGAGCGGTAGATACAGCGTTGCGCCGAACATACCCGCCGCCGTCAGGAATGTGGCCAGCGACGAGACGGTGAAGATCTGATTACGGAAGAGATGCGGGCTGATGATCGGCTCCGCCGCCCGTGTCTCGATGAAGACAAACGCGGTCAGCATGATGACGGCGAACGCCAGCAGGCCGATGATCTGCGGAGACGTCCAGGCGTATTCGGTGCCGGCCCACGAGAAGCCGAGCAGCAGCGGCACTGCGCCCGCCACCAGCGCAGCCGCACCGTAGTAGTCGATCGTGTGCGCCCGCTTGCTGACCTGTCGCGGCAGCGCCAGCGCCGCGACGATGATCGCGATCGCGCCAACCGGCATGTTGACGTAGAACACCCAGCGCCAGCCCCAGTTGTCGGTCAGCCAGCCGCCAAGCGTCGGACCGACGATCGTCGTCAGCCCGAAGACGGACATCAGCAGACCCTGCCACTTCCCGCGCTCTGACGGAGGAAAGACGTCGCCGATGATCGCCATCGCAATCGGCATCATCGCGCCAGCACCGAGGCCCTGGATACCGCGGAACAGGATGAGCTGCGGCATCGTCTGCGCCATACCGGAGAGCGCCGAGCCAACCAGGAAGATCGCCATGCCAAGCACGTAGAACGGTCGGCGACCGTAGATGTCGGACAGCTTCCCGTAGATCGGAACGCTCACCGTCGAGGCCAGCATGTAGGCCGTGAAAACCCAGGCGTAGTGCTCCAGGCCGTTCAGGTCAGCGATGACTCGCGGCATCGCAGTGCCGACAATCGTCTGGTCGAGTGACGAGAGCAACATGCCCAGCATCACCGACGCGACGATCGAGATCAGCTTCCAGCGCGACTCGTGCGCTTCACCAAAGGGTGATTCGTTATCTGCAACTGTGGGGGAGAATGATTCCAAGCTCTGGGTGCCTCCGAATACTGCCGGGCGTTCCCGGCTATCTGCCAACTTCCGGCACGACGACCACCGGGCGATCGGCATGTGCGATCAGCCATTCGGTCGTTCGGCCGGCGAGTGATGACGCGCCACGACCGATGCCGTGCGAGCCAACAACGATCAGCGCTGCGTCCCGTGCCTGGGCGGTCCGTATCATCACACGGCTCGCGAGTCCGCGTGCTCGCACACTCCGCGCCGCGATCTGCGGCTCCTGCGCGAGAAACGCAGCCGTGTCGATCGTGTCGGGCTCAATGGCCTCGACCTCGATCACGTCAACGGCCAGTGAGTGCGCGATCTGGCGCGCAACACGCAGCACTGCCTCCGCCAGCGCCGAGCGATCATTCCCGACAACAATCCGATTGATCTGCGATGGCGCAGATGCCCCCGGCGGGATGACAACAAACGGCGTTGTCAACGCGTCGAGCTCCTGCAGGAACCTTCGCGGCTCACCAGCCTCGCCCACCTGCCGATCCGGATCGACCAGAATCAGCAGCGAGCCGGGCGTTGAGCGTCCGACCTCCGGCACGACCTCCAGTGGATCACCGGTAAGTACGCGGGTACGGACGTCCACTCGTGTCAATCGTGCATCTGACGCGAGAATCGCCAGTGTGTCTTCCGCAACGACCGTCGGTTCCGCATCCGGCGAGCCCGCCTCACCGACAACCCGCACCAGCGTCAGCGGCAGATGCAACGCCGCAGCCAGCGTCGCCGACCAGGCGATGAGCAGATCATCTGTCCGCTCATCGCCGGTCACCGCCAGCAGGTGCGTCAAGTACCGCGATCGCTCACTCATGACGCGTCTCCTGTTCCACTCAGCTCAGCACGCGGCGCGGTTCGCTCAGTCGCCGCCGGTCCCTCGCCACGACGGCGACGTAGCCGCTCACGAAGCCCGTCGAACAGGCTGTAGACGACGGGGATGACCAGCAAGGTCAGCAGCGTCGAGGTGAAGAGACCGCCGATCACGACGCGCCCGAGATCGCTGGCGATCAACAAGCCCTCGGTCAGGCCGAGCGAGAGCGGGATGAGCGCCAGCATCGCTGCGAAGGCCGTCATCAGGATCGGCCGCAGGCGCGTCTGCGCACCTTCGACGAGCGCATCGTCGAGCGTGTAGCCGCGCTCCTTGCGCAGCATGATGACGAACTCCAGCAGCACGATCGCGTTCGTCACGACGATGCCGACGAGCATCAGGATGCCAATCAGCGCGCTGAGGCTGATCGCCGAGCCAGTGACCAGCAGCGCGACGATCGCGCCGATGGCCGCCAGCGGCAAGGTGAACAGGATGACCAGCGGATCGAGCCAGCTGCCGAAGAGCAGGGCCATGATCAGATAGACCAGCGCGACCGATGTCAGGATCGCGATGAACATGCCGGTGAAGCCTTCGTCGATATCTCCGGCCACACCGCCGACAAGGATCTCGACGCCACTCGGCGCGGAGAGCTTGTTGACCGCTTGCTGGACCTCAGCAGAGACGCCGCCAGTGTTCTGGCTGGTGATGTCGGCTGAGACCGTCGCTGCCGGCTTGCCGTTCACCCGCGTGATCGTCACCTGCTTGTCAACGACCTCCAGGTCGGCGACATCGCCAAGCTTCACACCACGGGCGATTTCCAGCTCGGCGAGCGCATCAACGTCGTTGGCATCCGCGCCGGACACGATCAGGCGCACCGGATGCGTGCCCGTATCGAGCGTCGCCATCGTCACGGTTGTGACCGACGACAGACTGGCGAGCGAACCCGAGATCTGCGCCGGAGCAAGCCCGGCTGCGGCAGCGCGCTCCTGATCGACCCGAATCTCAACCGACGGTTGGACGGCAGAGAGGTTGCTGCTGACGTTGGCGGTGTCCTCAACACCGGCCACAGTTTCGGCTACCTGGGCGGTGAAGTCCGGCAGCGCCGCAACGCCCTCCGGCGTCTCGGCCGACAGCGTGATGCTCACGCCCGAACCGAAGTCGCCGCTCGATGCCGAAACTGAGATCGTGTCGGACTCGGGCATCTGCTCGGCGAGCATCTGGCGCAGATCGGTGGCCGCCTCCTGGCGGTCCATATCAGACGGCAAATCGGCGATGATCGTGGCGCTGTTCGGCGAGTTGCCGGTGATGATGTTGCCGATCGCGCCGATGTCGCCCGACGCGCCGGTGATGACGGTCTGGTAGCCAATCGCGCCAAGCTGATCGAGCAGACCCTCGACGCGGATTGCCTCATCCAGCACCGACTCAGCCGTCTGGCCCGGCCGGGCATCAACGCTGATCGTGATGGCGTTCTCGCCGGAATCCGGCAAAAACGCGACCGGCAGAAGCGGCGTCAGCGCCATGCTGCCAATGAACAGCGCGGCAGTGATCGCCAGTGTCTTCCAGCGATTGCGCAACGCCCACTTCAGCACAGGGGTGTAGATGCGGCCCAGCACGGTGTCGCCGGGGCGCTTCTCCGGCTCGACCTTCACCTTGTTGGCCAGCGTGAAGCGCGACATCATCGGCACGACCGTCACGGCCACGAGCAGCGACGCGACGAGCGCCGCGACGACCGCGATTGCGAACGGCAGGAACAGCTCGCCGATCAGGCCGCCGACCAGCCCGAGCGGCAGGAACACCGCGCAGGTCGTCGCCGTCGCACCGAGGATCGCAATCGTCACCTCGCGTGCGCCGTTGATGACTGCCGCAAACGGCGGTTCACCTTCGGCCATGTGGCGGTAGACGTTTTCCAGCACGACGATCGAATCGTCGATCACGCGACCGATCGCGATGGTCAGACCAGCCAGCGTCATGATGTTGAGCGAGTAGCCCATCTGGTCGAGCACGATCACCGCTATCACCAGCGAGAGCGGGATCGAGACGGCGGTAATCAGCGTCGTGCGCCAGTTGCGCAGGAACAGGAAGACAACGACGATCGCCAGGATGCCGCCGATCACACCCTCTTCCACCAGGCTGCGAATGGAAGCCGTGATGAAGTCAGCCTGATTCTCGAAGATCGAGATCGACGCACCGTCCGGCAGCTGACCGTTCAGATCGTCGAGCGCGCTGACGACCGAGTTGGCTACCGTGACCGTGTTGGCGTTCGTATCCTTCGTCACCCGCACCGACACCGACGGCTGACCATCCGTGCGGCTGTAGCCGACCGGCGTGCCAGATTGCAGCTCGACCGTGCCGATCTCATCCAGCCGGACGGTCGAGCCGTCGGCAGTCGGAATGCTGATCGCGCTGATCTGGTCGATGCTGGTGAGCAGCGCCACCGTCTGCAACGGCAGCACCGTATCGCCGGTCTGCAGCTGACCAGACGGCAGGATGACATTGTTGGCTTGCAGAAGCTGGCTGACCTGCTCGTAGCTGATGCCGCGTTCCAGCAGCTCAGCACGATCGAGCGTGATCAGCACCTCGTCAATCGCGCCGCCAACGACGTCGACAGCCGCCACGCCGTCGAGGTTCGTGAGCGACGGGATGACCTGCCCCTGCGCGATCTTGAGCAGCTCGGCCTGCGACAGGTCGCCCTGCAGGTCAAAGGTCAGCACCGGCAGCGAAGCCGGATCGAAGGTCAGGATCGTCGTGTTGGCGGTGCGACCGACCGGCGATGCGTCGATCGCCTCGCCCAGCCGCTGCTCCATCTCTTTGAGGCCAGTGCCGAACTCGAAGCTATACAGGATGACGCTCAGGCCGGAGACCGAAGTAGATTCGATCGACTTCACGCCCTCGACATTGCGCGTCACCGCCTCAATCGGCCCGACCGTGCTCTGGACGAGCTGCTCGGGTTGCTCACCGGGACTCTGGATGATGACGGTCGCCAGCGGGAACTGGATATCGGGCAGCAGCTCCTGATCAACGCGGGTCAGCGTGACCGCGCCGAAGCTACTCAGCAGGAGAACGATGGCAATGACATACCCGGCGCGGCGATACGACAGCTCGCTCAGCCAGGAAATAACTCGACTCACAGTGGGTGCTCTTCCGTTGGTGTATCGGCGATATGTGTGGCACTTCCGGCACTTTCACCAGCGTCGGCACATGCGTAACGCTCGATGGCGGCAGCCAGGATCTCAAAGGCATCGACGACGACGGAGAGATCGTCGTCGTTCAGGATGTTGACCAGCTCATCCATCCGGCTGCGTCCGACGGCGTAGAGCCGATCGATCTCAGCCTGCCCCGCTGCCGTCAGTCGGCAGAGGACGACGCGGCGGTCGGACACATCGTGATGCCGCTCAACGAGCTGCTTGTCGACCAGCCGGTCGATCAGGCTCGTCGCCGCCTGCATGCTGATGCCCATCGTCGACGCGATCTCGCTCATGCGATACGCCCCGGTCGAGAGCAGCCCCAACGTGCGGAACTGCGGCATGGTCAGATCCAGTGACGACCATTCCGCCGCATAATGCGCACGCGCCATGCGTGTCTGTATTTCCTGCGACAGCTGAATCAGGCGCTGCCGCTGTTCGTCTCGATTACGATGAGGCATTGTCCTCCGGCTTTAGCTCTGCACACTGCACTACATAAGATTCGGCCAGGCCGAATACTTCCACGGCGCGGAACTATACCAGACGCACGGAACGATGCACAGGGCGATATACCGAAAGATGGAAAGCGATCAATTTCGGGGCCAGATTGAATAGTCGAAGAATTATCGGCAGTTACGCCATTATGTCGAATTCAGCCCAGAAGAATGGCCTGAAACCCAGAACACCCAGCTCTGCCCAAAAGCGGCAGCCACCCCCCAAACACAGGACACCCCCTCTCCCAACGTTGGGCGGGAGCCATCGCCCAAGGGGCACCCGGGCAGCGGCCGGGGGGTGAGGGCCGCCAACCGCCACCCCTCACTCCTCCGTCGTCACCCACTCGCTGAATGTCGCGCGAGCGTGCTGGAGTACCTGAGGATCGACGCGCTCCAGGCTGGCTTCGGACGTGGCGGGAACGGCAGCAACGGCATCGGCAAGTACACGCGACGCAGCAGCCATGGCAACCTGCATGGCTGGCTCGGCGTCGTCCCACCAGTTGCGTGCCTCGATTGCCAGCACGCCATCGCTGACACGCCGCAGCCCGGCATTGCCGTCGACCTCTGCAGCACGGTCCGCCGCCATCGACGCCTGCAGCGTAAACGTCGTCGGAAGTGTCGGCGCGGTTCGCTCAGCCGCGCGCCGCATGCAGTCCGCCGCGAACGCTCGGATCGCCTGCCGGGCATCATCGGGGTTCGGCCAGATCGGCGTCGTCGTCGCGCGCCAGGTGCTGCGCTTGACGGCCAAAAAGGGTGTACCGGTCAATGGTCCATCGAGTTGCGTTGCGAGACGGTCGTCGCCGGTGATGCCGAGGAGCGGCACGCCGGCGCGATAGGCGTTCAGATGGCTCTCGGTAATCGGGTCGCCATCAATCGCCAGCCGCAGTCCGGCAGCCTGCGTGTGCGGGATGAAGCCCTCGTTCGTCCCGCAGCGCGCGTGGCGACCCACCTGAAAGACGGCATCGAACGCGCCGGCCCGCATCTGGGCGAACACGTCGTCTTCCGGCAGCAGCGCGACACCCTCAGGCATCGCGGCGGCATCGAGATTGGTCGCGCCGCTCCAGTGGCCGTCGTAGACGAAGACTTCGTCCGCACCACCGTCGAGCAGACCCTGGGCGACGGACGCCGCGTCTGCCGCCATGGCGGCCCGCCCGCTGCGCCAGAACTCTGGCCAGATCGCCGCGACCTGTCGGTAGTCGGTGACGCCGGAGGCACCTTCCATGTCTGCCTGCACCAGCACTCGCACGCGAAGCACCTCCTCCGATTCAACGCAGCGTCATCGGTTGAGCGTCTCTATTGACGACCATTTCGAGGGGATTGAGTTGAGCTACTCGCAGCGCAGCAGCCCGGCTACCAGCAACGTGGCGGCCAGCACGCCGAGGGTGAGCGGACGCCAGATGCTCATGAGCGTGGCTCCGATGCTGGAGCTCACCGAACTCTCTTCGAGTAACCGACGGGGAATCATATAGGTGCGGCCCTGCCGCTGGACACCAACGACCGGTTCCTGGTCGTCACGATGTGGTCCGGAAAGCACCATCAGGATCGCCCACAACGCGGCGATGACTGCGAGTGCGATGCCGATGACGACGATCATTTCTGCAATCACGTCATCCTGCCTGTCATCTAATGCGCGACACGTCATCAATGCAACAGGTTGCAGACGCCATGCCACACACATACATCATACCCCGAGGACTGAAGTCGCGATGAATCTGACGTGACAGCGCGGTGACAGATGTCCCGAAATGTGCCGACCGGTGTACTGTTAACAGGTCGCACACCCGCACGATCGAGAGGGCCATATGCACGAGATTCGGGTCGACAGCTGGGACGAACTGGTCGACACACTTTACGCGAACTCGTGGGAGCCTGGCATCGAGCGCTTCCGCTCCGACGATGTCTTCCGCGGCGTATCGAACGCGTCGTTCTCAACGCTCAATACGACCCTGATGCGTCTCGGCGGTCCCTATCAGCAGCTAGAGGGTCACCTCCTGCGCAACTTCCGCAAGTATGCTCATCTCGAAATGATCGACCGCATCCCGGTCGACTCCACCTGGCATTGGCTGGCGGTCGCGCAGCACCACGGACTACCCACCCGGCTGCTGGACTGGACCTACTCGCCGTTCGTCGCAATGCACTTCGCCACCTCGGCGCTGGAGCACTTCAATGTCGATGGCTTGATCTGGTGTGTGGATTATGTCGCGGCGCAGCGCCTGCTCCCACCGCCGCTGCGCGCGGTGCTGAGCGACGAGGGCGCAAACGTCTTCACCGCCGAGATGCTGCAACGCGCCGCGAAGTCGCTGGCCGACTTCGACGCGTTGACCGACGACAACGGACCGTTCGTCGCCTTCTTCGAGCCGCCATCGCTCGACAACCGCATCGTCAACCAGTTCGCGCTGTTCTCAATGCTCTCCAGCCCGCAGCTCAGCCTCGACCGCTGGCTCCTCGATCACCCTGAGCTCCTGCGCCGGGTCATCATTCCGGCCGAGCTGAAGTGGGAGATTCGCGACAAGCTCGATCAGGCCAACATCACCGAGCGCGTCCTCTTTCCGGGGCTTGACGGGCTCAGCGCCTGGCTCCGTCGGCACTACGGGCCGCGCCGTCATCTGACGCGGCAGCACGCAGAAGGTCTGGACGGCGTCCAGAGCACGGCGCTGCCGGTGCCGACGGAGCAGTAGGCTGCGCTATTCGTCGATCGGCAGGCGTGACTCGGCGGCAGCCGCACGCGCGGCCGGATAGCCGATTGTCAGCAGGAACGCTCCCGCCTCGACGGCGCGGACAGAGTGCAGCACATTCTCCGCGAAGGAGATGACATGGCCGGCAGGCAGGTCGACATCCCCCTGAGGCGAGCCCACCGTCATCCGCCCACGTAGTGTGTGGATAGTGATCGGGCCCGGTGCCTTATGCTCCTGCAACTCAGCGCCAACGTTCATGGTCACCAACACGACCCGCATCCTGTCGACCTTGATCAGAATCTCTGCCCGCCGTCCGCTCTGGTTGTCGCCGGGCGCAAATCGTTCGATCTCCTGATCCAGATCGAACATCCCCAAAATCCCATCGTTATCCATGACTGTGCTCCTGTCTGCACAAAACATCCACCACTCCACTACACAGTACCGCAGAAATGGCTTTCCAGCCGCCAATTCAGAGGCACCGGCCATCGCAGGCTGGCGGTAGGGAAGCGTGCCCTGCTACCCGTCGTCTACCGCCTTCGGCTCGGGCGGCGTCTCCCAGAGTGGGTACGGCAGGCCGGCCAGCCGGTTGATGACGATGGCCTGGATGGTTAGCAGGACGACGGCAACCATCAGGATGGCGATCTGGTCCAGATCGCGCAGGATGCCGAGCGAGATGATGAGCGTCGTCGCGCCGGCCGGTGGGTGCGGCGCGCGCGCCAGCACCATGAGCGCGCTGGTCAGGCCGAGCGAGAGCGCAGCCGCGCCGACCCGCCCGGAGGTTACGCCGGTCGTCAACGCCGGTCCCTCGTGCAGCAAGCCGAACGCCGCCAGGCTGATGTACCCGGCGGCTGCGCCGATGAGGTGGCCGATGAATGCGTTGCGTGGGCTGGCCGGCGGGGTCAGCGGCGCGTAGAAGAACAGGAACGCGGTCGGGCCCAGCGACGGGAAGATGAACGGCTGACCGGAGACAAGCGCCGCCGTCGCCATGATCGCGATCGACAGGCAGCCGTTGATGAAGCTGAAGATCGCCAGCATCCAGCGCGCATCGTGGCGCTTGACCATCGAGGCAAAGCGAAAGCGCACCAGCAGGCCATCAAGGATGTTGGCCAACTGGCCGCCGATCGGCCCGGGCGCATGCTCACGACGATCCGGCGCTGTTTGCGATGGCGGGACGCGGGGTGCGCGCGTCACGCCATCACCGCTGCTGGCGTGGTGGCTTCGGCGAGCGATCAATCACCCGCAGCATCGCCAGACCACCGATGAAGACAAGCCCCGAGAAGACGGCGACGAGCAATGTGTCGCGATCCTGATCCAGCAGGTAGAGGTCGAACGCCAGCGTCAGCAGCCAGAGTTGGAGCGAGACGAGCAGGATGCCGAAGGCGAGACCGAGCATGACGATGCCGGTCTGCCCGACGGCCGGGTGGCGTCCCTCCGAACTGGTCGGAATCGCCAGGCGCTGATCGTCGCGGTCAGATTGCTCAATCATGGCGCTTCCTCCAGCGCGTAGATCATGCCGTTGTCCTGGCGGACAGCGATCTTCGGCAGCGGCCTGGTCGGCGGTCCGGCGATCGGATCGCCCGTCTCCGGCTCGAAGACACCCTCGTGACAGGGACAGTGCAGGATCTGGCGGTCGCTGTTCCAGTAGACAGCGCAGGACAGATGGGTGCACTTGCCGCTGTAGGCAACAAAGCGGTCATCGGTCAGCCGCAGGAGAATAGCGTGATTGTCCTGGCCGGGATAGTCGAAATAGTGGACACCGCCCACCTCAACCTCGTCGGCGCTGATGATCTGCCGCATGGCGACCGTGCGCCGGTCGCGCAGAAAGCCCAGCCCGGCCAGCCCGGCAGTGGCGGCAAAGAGCGCGCCAGATGCCATCACCGCCCAGCGGAGCAGGTGACGGCGCGACACGGCATCGTCAGCATCCCAACCATAGGGGAACTCCACGGCCCAGCGTTCCGCCCGCTCGCGATTGCTGATCCGTTGCCCGTCAGCCTGCTTCATAGAACCCATGCCTCCTCGCCGGCGGCACTCGTAGCCGCGACCTGGTTCTCGGCTTCCAGCAGAAGCAGCGTCACATCCAGGCGTGGCTCGTCGTCCGGCACGACGTGGTAGTTCTTCGTCCGCACCGACTGCGCCCCGAAGACGGTCACATCCACCGCGCGACCCTCACGCTGATTGACGAACTCCTCGTAATCCCCATACCAGATGGCCTGCGTCGGGCAGGCCTGCGCGCACCACGGCTGGAGCCCCTGGCTGGTGCGGTCGTAGCACAGGTTGCACTTCTTCATCAGCCGCGCCTCGATGTCGAACTTCGGCACGCCGAACGGACAGGCGTAGACGCAGTTGCGGCAACCGATGCAGCGCGACGGCTCGGCCTGCTGCACGACACCATCCGGCGTGATCAGGATCGCCATCACCGGACAGACTTGCGCACAGGGCGCGACCGGGTCCTGGCAGTGCATGCAGAGGGTCGGCTGCGTCGCGACGCTCATGCCACGGTCGATGAAATCGACCATGATCATGCTCTCGCCCTTGTGCGTATCGCACTCACGACAGGCCGCCTCACAGGCTCGGCAACCAATACAGCGACTCGGATCCATAAAGATTGACTTTACGGCCATAGCTGGACCTTTCCGTGGCTCGGGATGTGGGAATACGTGAGCGTGCTCGGACAGCCCGCCGGATCGGCAGCCGCCCTCCCAGATCTTCTTCTGTCATGTTGAGCGGAGCAAAACATCCGTTCCGGCGTTTGGGGCTTCCCAACGGGAGAAACGTTTCCTTCACTCCGTTCAGGATGACAGAGAAGGAGGGCGCTGCCGGCGTGATCGCGCGTGCTATTCGAGGGATTGAGCGGACCATCAGCGCCAAATTGCCGGATCGCGCGGAACGGTAGCCATCCCCGCCCTCTGTCATCTTGAGCCGCAGCGAAAGATCTCCCACCCGTTCGACGCAGTCAAACGCAGGAGAGATTTCTCGCTGCGGCTCGAAATGACAGGAGAAGGAAGATGCTGCCGCTCATTGCTACTCGACATGCTGGCGATGACGACCCGCTCATCCTCATTCCGCCTTCACCTCGCCGACCGCATACGGGAACATCGTCGGGGTGCTGGCGGGTGTGTAGTTCTCGACAACCCCGTTCTCGCTGATAATCGGTGTGGTGCCGATGCGCTCGACAGCGGCGGCGCAGGCCTTGTACTCGGGGATCTTGACCGTCGGATCGACCGCCGGGTTGGTGAGCTGGTTCGCCGCCAGCCGGTGGCCCCAGTGGTACGGGATGAAGATCGTATCCGGCCGGATCGTCGGGACGACCAGCGCCTTTACATCCATCTGCGCGCGCTTGGTGCGCACACGAACGACCTCGCCATCCTGAATACCCAACTGCTCAGCGGCGCGCGGGTGGATCTCCAGCCACGGCTCCGGTGCCTGGCTGTTCAGGAATCCGAGGCGGCGGGTCTGGTTGCCGCTGAGATAGTGGTAGACGACACGACCGGTCGTCAGGCGGAACGGATAGGCATCGCCGGGCTCTTCCGCCGGTGGCTGATACGGAATCGCGAACATGCGCGCGCGTCCGTCTGGATGCCCGAACTTCTCGGTGAACAGGCGCGGCGTGCCGGGATGATCGAGCTCCGGGCAGGGCCAGAAAACGCCCTGCTGATCCTCGATCTTCTCCCAGGTGATGCCGTAGTAGTCCGACACGCCGCCGCGCGACGCCTCACGCAGCTCGTCCCAGATCGCCCTCGCACTGCGCGCCGGGAAGAGATTGCCGCGCCCCATGCGGTCTGCGATCTCGTTCATGATCGCCCAGTCGGTCCGCGCCTCGCCCGGTGGCTCCTGCGCCGCATTGATCTTGACGACCCGACCCTCCAGATTGGTGGTCGTGCCTTCATCCTCGCACCAGACCGTGCCGGGCAGAACGACGTCGGCCAGCTCAGCCGTCTCCGACATGAAGAAGTCAATGACGACGAGCGGATCGAGATTTTCCAGCGCACGCTGGACGACGTTCAGATCCGGCAGCGAGACCATCAGGTTCGAGCAGAGGACGAGGCAGCTGCGGATCTCACCTTCGGCCATGAGATGCACCATCTCGGTCGCCGCCGCGCCGGGGCCGGGCAGCTCTGGCTCGGGGATACCCCAGAAGCTGGCCATGTGCTGCCGCTCTTCCGGGACATCGATGTGCCGGTAGCCGGGCAGCTGGCTCGCCTTCTGGCCGACCTCACGCCCGCCCTGCCCGTTGCCCTGGCCGGTAATCATCATCGCGCCACCGCCGGGCTTGCCCATCTGGCCGCGTGCCAGCGCCAGATTGATGCAGGCCAGGCAGTTATCGACACCGTGCGACGAGTGCTCGATGCCACGCGCGTGCATAATCAGCGACGGATCGGCGCGCCCATAAAGCCGCGCCGCAGCGAGGATGCGCTTGGCCGGCACACCGCAGAGCGATTCCGCGTACTCCGGCGTAAACGGCTCGACCATCTCGACGACATCGTCCCAGCCGTTCGTCCGCGCGCGCACATACTCCTCGTCAACGAGGCCATCGTGGATGATGACCCGCAGCATCGCATTGAGCAGGGCGATGTCGGTGCCGGGCTTGACCGGCAGCCAGAGATCGGCGGTCCGCGCCAGGGGCGTCTCGCGCGGATCGACGACGATCAGGCTCGCGCCGCGATCGCGCGCCTTCCAGAGCCACTGCATCATGACCGGGAAGCACTCGGCGACGTTCGAGCCGACAACAAGGATCGACTTCGTCAGCGGGATGTCGGTCATCGGCAGCGGCGCACGGTCGATGCCGAACGCCTTGGAGTACGCCCCCGCCGCCGACGACATGCAGAGCCGCCCGTTGTAATCGACGTGGCGCGTCTGCAAACCGAGCCGGGCGAACTTGCCAGCCAGATAGCACTTCTCGTTCGTCATCGACGAACCGCTGTAGACCGCGACCGCATCGCGCCCATGCTCGGCCTGAATCTGCTTCCAGCGCGACACGACGTAGGACGCGCCTCGTCCCGGTCGCCCCGCTCCAGCTTGCCGTTGCGTCGGATCATCGGATAGAGCAGTCGGTCGGGGTGGTTCGCCTGCTGGTAAGCAACGACACCCTTGGGACAGAGCGAGCCGCGGTTATGTGCGTAGTTGCGCGGCTCGACGCCGACGACCTTGCCGTTCTCCACCCGCAGATTCATGCCGCACTGCACACCGCAGAACGAGCAGTGGGTAGGGACAAGCGACTCCGGCACGTGGGTCGATTCAGCCCACTCGCTGCCGGTCTTTCCGATCTGTTGAAAGTCGTAATTGAAGTCGCGGTCGGGGACGAAAATGTCCTTATTGACCGACATGTCATCTCCTCATCAGAAGCGGAACAGACAAGGCTAAAGGAAGCGCCGCCCCATCATCTCGTAGTACGCCTGTCCTCGCAGCACACGCTTACAGGTCGGGCAGTAGTCCTGCAGCCGACCCAGATCGTCGCCCAGGTCGTAGTCCTGCCCCAGGTCACCCAGCACACCTTTCAGGTCGGTGATGAACTGCTGTGATGGCAGCGCCTCCCCGCAGCGGCGACAGGCACCGGTGCCAATCGAGCGGGCCGGATCAGCCGTCTCGGACGCGCCGTAATGCTCCATGTCCTGATTGACGCTCTGATACAGCGTTACCCCGATACTCGCCGGTCGCTGGATGATGTGGAAGAACTTGCCGAATGGCAGCGACAGCAGCCAGAGGACAACCACCACCTCATGCACCAGCGCGATGAACCAGTAGAACTTGCCCTCCCACCAGCCGGATGACGCCGTCAGCGCCAGACCGGTAACAGCGATCGCAAACAGCATGATCAGCGGCATCAGGTCGAAGCCGAAGCGCTGGCTGGTGAGTAACCCCAGATCGGTCACCCGTCGCCAGATGGCGATCGACAGACCGATAATGAGCAGAATCGCCGTGAAATCGAGGATGTGGAAGATGGCGAAGCCGGTCCGCGCCTCGATCGGGAAGCTGATCGTCGGGAAGCCGAAGAACCAGGCGGTGTATTGATCGGTGCCCTTCAACGTGAAGCGCACCCAACCGAACGTCAGCGGGAACGTCACTGCGACCGACAGCAGCACACCCCAGAAGATCGCCATGTGCATGATCCAGCGCGTCATGCTGCGCTTGCGGATGAAAGTCTGGCCGAAGATATCGGTCCACCACGCCTTGGGGATCATCAACGTGTAGCGGCGGAAATTCTCCATTGAGAGGAAGTGGGTCCAGCCGGCCCGGAAGTAGCGCCAGGTCGGCGGGCGGCCCAACCAGAGCATGTAGCGGTGCGTCATCGCGGCGATGGCAAAGACCGAGGCGACGCAGTAGCCAATCAGGGCCGAGTCGAAATCGCGCAAACCACGCGAGCCGATGTAGATGAGCGCCAGCAACCCGGCCGTCACGATCGCGGTGACGATCCACGCGCGTCGGCGAACATTTTCCATCACTCGCCTCCCTCACAAACGCTGTGTCGTTCGATAGTCAAGAGTGCGGCAAGAACCGGGCCACTGGCCCGACGTCCAGCAGCACGCAACCCCGGGGGAGAACAGGGCAGTCAGTAGATCGTGCAGCGATGGTAGCACGGCATCACCAACAAGGGAAACGTTTGATTCACGTCGAAGAGCCGCCGCCGACTGAATCATTGCCGGTGACCGCGGGCGTGGTTGCCAACTTCAACGATCAGATAATCTGACGCTATTGCGCTGAAAGATCGCTATCAATAAAGGAGACTTCCAATATGACCGCACCACTCACCTTAGAGGGACAAGTCGTGCTGGTTACCGGCGCGGGTGCCGGGTTGGGGTTGGCGACGGCGCGGGCGTTTGGCGGGGCCGGCGCGATTGTGGCGCTGAACGATCGTAACGAGGAGCGCGTGGCCGCGGCCTGCGCGATGCTGGAGGCCGACGGGATTCGGGCCTTGCCAGCGACGGCTGACGTGCGCGATGCTGAAGCCGTCGAGGCGATGTTCGCGCGGGTGATCCGCGACGTCGGCGCACCGCGTGTCGTGGTGGCCAATGCGGGTATCTATCCGAACAGCCGTTTCCTCGACATCAGTCACGACGAGTGGGACGCGGTGATCGGCGTCAACCTGACCGGCATGTTCCACACTTGCCAGAGCGCCGCGCGAGCGATGGTCGCAGCCGGTATTGCCGGACGAATCATCACGCTCTCGTCGGGCGCAGCAAATCGGGCGCTGCACGGCTGGGCGCACTACAGCGCCTCGAAAGCTGGAGTGATCGCGCTCACCCGCTCGATGGCGATGGAGCTCGCGCCGTGGGGCATTCGGGCCAACGCGGTGCTGCCCGGCTACATCGAGGTCGGCGACGGCGGGGCGCACCTTTCGCCCGACTACCGCGCTGCCATGCGCGCATCATCCCCACTGGGCCGACCCGGCACGCCCGAGGACATCGCCAACGCAATCGTCATGCTGGCTTCACCACTCGCTGATTACATGAGTGGGACAACCCTGGTTGTCGATGGCGGAGCCAGCACCGGAGCCGCCGGACTATGGCCAGTCGCGCCGGAGGAGGCAGAGGAATGAGCCAGACACCCGACAACGCGCGCTGCCGGGCACGCGACCTCGGCATTTCCATTGGCACCTACCCGACCGGCGAACTGAACGCCATCACCGACGTTGCGGGCGTCGAGGTGGGGCACGCGACAGTCAGTTGGGGCGATGCTGACCTGCCCGACCGGCACGGCCCCGCACGAACCGGCGTCACCGCGATCTGGCCGCGACGCTACGACGCCACTGGTGGCGACGACGACCTGCTGACGCACCCGGTCGCGGCGGGCTTCTTCGCGCTGGCCGGCACCGGCGAGATGAGTGGACGCAGCGAGATCGAGGAGCTGGGCCGGATCAACACACCGATCGTCCTGACAAACACGATGGGCGTCGGCACGGCCTACGACGCCATCTGCCGCTACCTGGTCGAGCGCGATGAGCGTGTCGGCGGCAGCGAAGGCGTCGTCATCCCGGTCGTCGGTGAGTGCGACGACGAGTATCTCAACGACGCGCGTGGCTTCCACGTCACGGCAGCGCACGTCGCGGCCGCGTTGGACACCGCCAGCGGCGGTCCGGTCGCTGAGGGCTGCGTCGGATCCGGCACCGGCATGGTCTGCTTCGGCTTCAAAGGTGGGATCGGGACATCGTCGCGCCGCGTCGCAGATGGTGACGCACGCTGGACAGTCGGCGTGCTGACGATGACGAACTTCGGCCGGCGCGGACGCCTCACGATCGACGGCGTGCCGGTCGGTCGGCACATCCCGTGGGGATCGGAAGCGGAACTACCCGAGCAGAGCCATCGCGGCGACCGGGTCGATGGCTCGTGCATCGTCGTCGTCGCGACCGACGCACCGCTCGATGGTCGGCAACTGGCGCGGTTGGCGAAGCGCGCGGCGCTCGGGCTGGGCCGCACCGGCTCGGCCGGAGAGAACGGCAGCGGCGAACTGTTGGTCGCCTTCTCCACCGGCTATCGGCCGCAGCAGGGACCCGGGACTGCCACGCAGCAGATCATCGAAGGCGAGTCGATCAACGACCTGTTCGCCGCCACAGTCGACGCGACCGAGGAGGCCGTGCTCAACAGCCTCTGCATGGCCGAGACGGCAACCGGACGCTTCGGACGCACGATCCATGCGCTGCCACTGGCCCGTGTGCGCGAGCTGATGGAGGAGTATGGAAGAACAAAGCCAGCAGACATCTAGCTGGCGCTGAGTGGCTGGCGGTTCACAGGCTTCCTACGGCGTTGCACAAGTCGATGCAGTGAACGTTGCGCCGCTTTGGCACTATCCGCAGCAATGTCGTATAATGACCTCGCAGAATACCCCCTGGGGGTATTCTTTGGTGTTCGGCAGTTGTTGCCAGAATGGCATACGAATGAAGCGCTGACGAGAAGGAGCTCTATTTCAATAACGCAGATACAAGATGAACGACTGTGACACCTGAAAATGCAGCGTGTCGCAGATTCAATGACGGCAATACACGCGGCGCACAGCAATGAATGAGGCTCACCCCACCAGATACGCACTGCTCTGTATCAGGTGCGCCCCCAAATGCTCACATCGAGGAGAGAAATGTCTGACCTGATTGATCCAACGATCCCTTCGACGGGCCAGAACGGTGCCCCCGCCGAGAGCGATCGCAACTCGACGACCGTCGGCAATAACGGACCGATCGTGCTGCACGACTTCCACCTCATCGAGACGCTCGCTGCGTTCAACCGCGAGCGCGTGCCCGAGCGGAACCCGCACGCCAAGGGTGCGGGCGCGTTCGGCGTCTTCCAGACAACGCACGATGTCTCGGCCTACACCCACGCAGCGGTGTTCCAGCCGGGCGCGACGACTGAGACACTCCTGCGATTCTCGACCGTCGCCGGCGAGCAGGGATCGCCGGATACCTGGCGCGACGTGCGCGGCTTTGCCGTGCGTTTCTACACTGAGGTCGGCAACCTCGATATCGTCGGCAACAACACGCCCGTCTTCTTCCTGCGCGACCCGATGAAGTTCCCGCACTTCATCCGCTCGCAGAAGCGGACGCCCGATAGCGGCGTGCGTGATGCCACGATGCAGTGGGACTTCTGGACGCTCAACCCCGAGTCGGCCCACCAGGTGACCTACGTCATGGGCGATCGTGGTCTGCCGCGCTCGTGGCGCACGATGAATGGCTACGGCTCCCACACCTACGCCTGGATCAACAAGGCCGGCGAGCGGTTCTGGGTGAAGTACCACTTCATCTCGGAGCAGGGTGTCGAGCACATGACCGGTGCTGAGGCGGAGGCGCTCGCCGGCAAGGACGCGGAATACCATCGCCGCGATCTTTTCGACGCGATCGCCCGCGAGGAGTTCCCGTCCTGGACGCTCAAGGTGCAGATCATGCCCTACGACGACGCCCGGACCTATCGCATCAACCCCTTTGACCTGACGAAGGTCTGGCCGCACGCCGATTACCCGCTGCACGAGGTCGGCAAGCTGACGCTGAACCGCAATCCGGAGAACTTCTTCGCCCAGATCGAGCAGGCCGCCTTCGCGCCGTCAAACCAGGTGCCGGGCACAGGCATCTCGCCGGACAAGATGCTGCTCGGTCGCGTCTTCGGCTATGCCGACGCGCAGCGCGCCCGCATCGGCACGAACTATCAGCAGCTGCCGGTGAACCAGCCCAAGAACAAGATCAACTCGTACACGTTCGACGGCAACATGCGCTTCGAGCATTCCGGCAATGCCCCGGTCTACGCGCCGAACTCGTTTGGACGCCCGTGGGCGGACACGCAGGGCCGGGTCGAGAACTCCTGGGAGAACGACGGCGAGCTCGTGCGCAGCGCCTACGATCTCCGTCCGGACGACGACGACTTCTCGCAGCCGGGCACGCTCGTGCGTGAGGTGTTCGATGACGCAGCTCGCGACCGGTTCGTCGAGACGGTCTCCGGTGCGCTCGATGGTGTGCGTGAGCCGGTGCTCTCAAACGCGATCCAGTACTGGAAGAACGTCGACCAGACCGTCGGCGAGCGCATTGAAGCCCGCGTACGAGTCGGCGAGGTTGTCGCGCTGTCGTCGGACTAACCTGCCAGGCGTCCCACACTGACACATTGAAGACTCGGCGCGACGTGGCACCACCGTCGCGCCGAGTCATTTCAGGCGCGCTGAGACGTTCTCGCCTGCCCTACCGCACCGTTTCATGGGCGTACTGCTTGACGGTCACCTCGGCGAAGATCGCCGTAGCTTGAATCGCCAGCGTTGGCAGCCCCGGCTCTTTGCGGGGCGCGGTCTTGTCGTTCACCTCGCCGAGGATGGCGGTGCCATTCACGGTCACGTTCCAGCCAGGTGGTGCGATGATCGTCGCTTCGGCGAAGACCGCTGTTACGTCCACTGACGCGCCCGCCGGTGCGACGTTGGCGCGCGACAGATCGAGATCGACCTCACCGAAAACGGTCGTCACCGTCACCTGCCGAAGATCGGTCGCGGTGCTCACAATCTCGCGTTCGCTGAAGATCGTGGTCAACTCAATGCGATCGTTGGCGTTCGTCTCGTTCTGCTGCCCCGAGGAGAACACGCTAACCAGCGGCACCTCCCGACGCAGCAGGATCCACGCGCCGAACCCGATCAGTACCAGCGCCCCGACGATGCCCCAGACAGAGCCGGAGACGATATCGAGGCTCTGCGCCAGCAGAATGACGCCGATGCCGGTGATGATCCCGCCGATCAGCCGGGCAGACGGCCCGGCCATGAAGGTTGAAATACCGCCGGCGATGATGATGATCGGCCAGAGGCTCCAGACGCTGAACGACCCGATCAGCCCGGTGCGCTCCAGCACCAGCGCGGTACCGAGGACGACCAGAACGACGCCGAGGATGAGTTGTCCGGGATCACGGCGCATCATGCTTCCTTCGCTACGGTTCGTTTGAACGCCGACCGCCGAACAGCACGGCGACACCGGCGCCGATAACAAGCAGCGGAATCATGTAGTAGGCATCAAACGTCAGGACGTCAAATTCATCCAGCAGGAACAGCGCGCCGATCACGATGAACAGCAACCCCAGGATGGCGGCGGTGAGATTCCAGCGCTCAGCGTACATCGCGCACCTCCAGCTGACCGAGCCCGACAGATGCGTTGATCCGCAACTGGCGGCTGTTGTCTTCGTTCCGCGTCACGACGCCGTCGTTGCCCACGCCGGATTGTTCCTGATCGAAAATATCCGCCTCACCGACGCCGACGCGCCAATCGATCTTCATGCCGATGTCGCGCGGCACGATGATCGTTAGATCACCGACGCCCTGTTTCGCCTCAATCACCGTCTCGCCCTCAGGGAAATCGACTGCTGAGAAGTCGAGGATCTGCTCACCGACCGAGAGCTTGTAGGGCGAATTGACCTCAGCCATTGATGTCGGGCGATGGTCGCGATCTCCGACGCCACCGCCGATCGGAATGTCGGCGATCGACGTGATCGACAGGATCAGCGTCAGGAGGACGCCGATCGTCACCAGTCCGCCATCCAGCCTGCGGCGCGCCTCGATCAGGATCGCGACGCCGACGGCGATCAGCACACCGGGCAGGGCCGCCCGCCACGGCGAGGCGATGATGTCGGCACGCTGCAGGAGCCAGAGAACGCCGACGACAATCAGCACCCCTCCGAGCAGGAGCGTCCCGGTGGAGACGCCCGACCGAGGAGGCGGAGTCGGTGGGTACTGTTCATAGGTCGGTGGCGGATTATCGCCATCGAACCGACCCGGTTCCAAATTCATGAGCGCACCGCCTTCACGAGTATCCCGACCCCGACACAGACGAGCAGCACAGCCCAGACGACGCCATCGTCAATCCACGGCAATATCTCCCGCAGCAGCAGGATGCCGCCGATGAACACCAGGCCAACGCCGAAGATCACCCGCAACGTCATGCTGGATGCCGGCGAGGCGACCGCCTCAACCATGCCGACCGGCGCTTCCGGAATGACGATCCAGGCAACGATATAGATCAGGAATCCGGCACCGGTGAACAGCAACGCGATCCAGATCAGGCGCGACAGAATCGGATCAATACCGAGATAGTTCGCCAGACCGCCTGCAACCCCGCCGATCATCCGGTCGTTGCGGCTCCGGTAGAGCCGACGTATTTCCGGCTGCGGCGGGCCGGACGGCTGCCGGGGCGCGTCGCGTGGCTCGAACTGCTCATCGTGGATCATCGCCACCCTCCAATTGTTGCCCTCATCCTGTTGGCCATCCTACCTGTATGTTCGTGCATCTTTCGCGAACTCTCGTGATCAAATTGCAACAAAACCGTGACATTACGATGACGAAACCGACGCATCCTTCCACTCGAACAGGCAGCAATCTGTGAGCCACTGCGATTTCCTGGTGGCGAGAATGCCCCAGCGCCGCGATTCCGTCCGCGACATTGGCGGCTTGACAGAGCAGTTCGCTCGGCTCTACCGTGCTGCTTCAATACGTCGGAATGGCCCCGACCGTATGGACTGATGAGGGAGAGTGCCCGTGGAGAAACCCGACCGACAGATCTTGCCGCCGAACATCTACGCCCACAACCGTGGTGTCGTGACAAAGCAGTACTCCGTCATGCCGCCGGAGGGAATCCTGACCAGCCGGCTGCCCGGTTTTGTCGACACCGTCGTGAAATTCCAGACGTCACCGGCGATGGGCGCGCGGTTTGCGCAGGCGATGCTGGAGATGACGCCGGGCGGTGGCACCACCAAGGCGCGCAACGACGGACTTGAGCACGTCTTCTACCTCGTCAGAGGCGCAGTCGAGATCACCATTGCGGATGCAACCCACACGCTGATCCCGCACGGCTATGCGTTCGTGCCGCCGGGGACGAGTTACGGTATCCGCGCGAACGAAGAGAGCAGCCTGATCTGGATCAAGAAGCCGTACGAAGCGATCGACCTGCCGGTTCCTGCACCAATCGTCGGGCATCGCGACAACCTGGAGCGCAACCGGCCGCACACCGAGGGGCGTTACTGGCAGTACTTGCTGCCGACCGACGACATGGCCTTTGACATGAACGTCAACATCCTCGGCTTCAAGCCCGGCAACTACTTCCCCTACGTCGAGACGCACATCATGGAGCACGGGCTGTACATGCTGGAGGGTCAGGGACTCTACCTGTTGGCCGGCGACTGGCACGAGGTCCAGCCGGACGACTTCATCTGGATGGGCCCCTACTGCCCGCAGCACTTCTACTGCACCGGCTGGGACGAAGCTGCGTATCTTCTCTATAAGGATGTGAACCGCGACGTCCGGTTTGACTGAGCGAACCTCACCCTCCCCGGCCCTCCCTCTCCTCCGAGGAGAGGGAGGGTGTCCTGGGCTGACGGGGTTGACACTTCCGAAGGCGGTTGCTTGTTCGGACTCAGCCAGCCGGCCTCACACCAGCCCGAACGCCTCGGCGATCAGTTCATACGAGCGCACGCGGGCGGCGTGGGAGTGGACGCTGGTGGTGAGCATGACTTCGTCGGCCTGCGTCTCTTCGGCCAGCTCCAGAATCCGCGCCTTGACCGTCTCCGGTGAGCCGATGGCGAAGCGCTCGCGATTCGTGCGGATACGCGCCTGCTCTTCCAGCGTCGGCTGGTAGGCTGCGGCCTCTTCCAGGCTGGGCAGCTGTCCCCGCTCGTTGCGCTGAATACGCAGGAACGACAGGTCCATCGAGGCGGCCAGCTTGTCAGCCTCTTCGTCCGTCTCGGCGCAGAGGACCGATGTCGCCAGGATCGCGTGCGGCTTCTCAAACGGCGGCGACGGCTGGAAGTCGGCCCGGTAAGTCTTCATCACCTCGGCGGCGTCGCGGTTGTTGATGTGGTGGGCGAACGCGAAGCCGACGCCGATCGCTGCGGCGTAGTGAGCGCTGTAGTTGCTCGACCCGAGCAGGAATATCGGCGGCAGCGCAATATCCTGCGGCATGGCGATGATCGAGCCGAAGGGGTGGTTCGGCGGGAATGAGCCACTGTCATAAGCCAGCAGCTCGGCGAGCTGGGCGGGGAAATCGTCGCCGACGACCGCCTCGCGCGACCGGCGCAGCGCCAGCGCCGTCATCTGATCGGTGCCGGGGGCGCGGCCGATGCCGAGATCGACGCGACCGGGGAACAGGCCCTCCAGCACGCGGAACCACTCGACGACCTTCAGCGGCGCGTGGTTTGGTAGCATGACGCCGCCCGAGCCGATGCGGATAGTTGATGTCGCGCGGCCGATCTGGCCGATCATAATCTCCGGTGCAGAGCTGGCGACACTGGGCAGATTGTGGTGCTCCGCCAGCCAGACGCGGCTGTAGCCGAGGCGTTCGGCATGGCGTGCGAGATCGATCGTATTCTCCAGCGCCTCAGCGCCGGTCGAGCCGGATGGCACCGGCGTCAGGTCAAGAACAGATAGCGACAGGCTCACAGTGGTCGGGCCTTTCAATTCGCTGGCAGAGTCCAGTATTGGCGCTTATCGTAGCAGCCCGGCAGCCTCGCGCCGCTCAGCGATCAAGACGCCGATACCATCGAGCACGCGCCCCAGCCCGAAGACGAACTCGTCGTCCGGCCCGTCCGGCTCGGCGAAGATGCCAGCGTCGATTGCAGCCGAGAGCGCTGGAAAGCGCCCGGGATCGATCAGGGACGCGAGGTGCTGTCGATAGGTTGCCATCACCGACTCCGGATCGACGCCACGCGCCAGTGCTGCCGAGTCGATGTCATCCATCAGCGTCGCTTCATTGCGCACGAAGCCAGTAACCAGCAGGAGCGACGAGAGCCGTTCAACCGCCGTCAGGCCGGTCTCGCTGAGACAGACAACACCGCGCTCGAACCAACCGACCTGGTTCGGCGTTAGCGGCGGCCCGCTGATCGGCACACGCAGGATCCAGCGATGCCTGAGCAGGGCGGCATGCTCTGCGCGCGCCCAGGCGGTCAGACCGCTGCGCCAGTCGGCATCGGCAGGGATCTCCGGCGGCGGGCCGTAGGCGGTATCGACCATCAGGGTGAGCAGTTCGTCCTTCGAGGCGACGTAGCGGTAGAGCGCCATCGTTGAGACCGGGATTTCGGCGGCCACCTTGCTCATCGAGACGGCGGCCAGACCATCGCGTCCGGCAACGGTGATGCCGGCCGCGACGATCTGCTGGAGGCTCAGCGCGCGCTTCGGCCCCTTGCGCGGCG
Organism: Thermomicrobiales bacterium; assembly: GCA_023954495.1. Lineage (NCBI taxonomy): Bacteria > Pseudomonadati > Thermomicrobiota > Thermomicrobia > Thermomicrobiales > Thermomicrobiales bacterium. The sequence goes on from JAMLIA010000042.1 coordinate 27,206, forward strand.
GCTCGTGCCTGCCCCAGGCCGCTGCAATCGCCGCCGACAGCTCTGCCCCGCGCTCTTCGTCCATGCCAACGCCTCCATCGCTTGACACTGCACTCTCCACTGTGTATACCATACACTAATTAGTGTACGGGATACACAGTTATCCAGATTGGGCGGACGAAGGGAGCTTCACTGAATGGCGACTCCGCTCGCAATCTCAGCAACCAACCTCACGAAGTCGTACCGTGGGCAGCAGGTCTTATGCGGCATCAACCTGCACGTCCCTGCCGGAAGTGTCTTCGCGTTGCTCGGCCCGAACGGCGCGGGCAAGACAACGACCGTCCGCATCCTCGCCACGCTGACCAAACCATCGGGCGGAACGGCACAGGTCGCC
>JAMLIA010000043.1 GCA_023954495.1 Thermomicrobiales bacterium
CTCGCCGACGCGCCGCAGAACCCACCTTTCGACAGCAGAACATGACATTGACACGGCACTGTCACGAAACTGCTGGCTTCTTCCTTGCGTTCGCCACGAGTGATAGTCAATACTACCTGAGAGTGAGAATCATTCGCATGTAGCATTCGCGGTGATGGACGGAGGGTGGATGGCTGGTCGCACGGAATCGATGGTGACATATGCCTCTCCCGTAGAGCCGCCGACTGAACGTCGACGGCGGGCCGATGAGGATCGGCCCGGATTCCTTGATCAGTACGGTCTGGCACTCGCCACGATCGTGACGCTGATCGCGTTCGTGCTGGGCTGGGGGCTCGGGCGAGCCGACGTCATCAGTAGCACCACGGAAGTCGCCTTCTACGTCGTCGCCTACATTGCCGGTGGCGCATATGCCACCCGCACCGCGCTCATCAGCCTCTGGAACCGCCAGATCGACGTCGATACCCTGATGGTTGTCGCGGCGATCGGCGCAGCAATCATCGGTCACTGGGTCGAGGGCGCGATCTTGCTGTTTCTCTTCTCGCTCGGCAACGCGCTGGAACACTACGCGATGGGACGCACTTACAGCGCTATCCGCGCGCTGATGGATCTGCGGCCCGAGGATGCCCGCGTCCTGCGTGACGGGGTTGAGTCTGTTGTCGATATCGAGGACCTTCGGATTGGCGACGTCATCGTCGTCAAGAACGGCGAACGCATCGCCGCCGATGGTCAGGTCGCCCGCGGCGAATCAGCAGTCGATCAGGCCGCCATTACTGGCGAGTCGATGCCGGTCGTCCGGCGCGTCGGCGATCCTGTCTTCGCCGGCACGATCAACGGCCACGGCGTCCTGCACATCACTGTCCAGCGGCTGGCCGACGAGAGCACGCTGGCGAAGATCATCGACATCGTCGAGGCGGCCCAGGCGGAGAAGTCGGCCACGCAGCGCTTCACCGATCGCTTCGAGGGGCGTTACGCCGGCGGGATCATCATCGCGGCGGCGCTCTACGCGCTGCTGCCGGCGCTGTTCACCGATCGCGCACTCGGCGACACGATGTATCAGGCGATGATCCTGCTGGTCGTTGCATCGCCCTGTGCGCTCGTCATCTCGACACCTGCGTCAACGCTTTCGGCGCTGGCGAACGCGGCGCGCAACGGCGTGCTGTTCAAGGGTGCGGCGCACCTGGAGGACATCGGCGTTGCGCGCGTCGTCGCCTTCGACAAGACCGGGACGCTGACCATCGGCCGCCCGCAGATGACCGACCTGCGACCGGCACCCGGTGTCGATCCCGATCACCTGCTGGCGCTGACTGCCGCTGTCGAACGCCTGTCGGAGCACCCGCTCGGCGCTGCCGTGGTCCAGGCAGCCGAGCAGCGCGAGCTGACGATCGCCGAAGCCCTCGACGGCACGTCGATCATCGGGCGCGGCATTCAGGCGACGGTCGATGGCGAGACAGTGTTGGTCGGTAACACCGCGCTATTTGTCGAACGCGGCCACACCGTCCCCGACTGGCTCGACAGCGAAGCGAACGATCTACGCGACAACGGCATCTCGACGATGCTCGTCGGCATCGAGCGCGCGCACGGCGTGACGTTCATGGGCGTCATCGGCGTCGCTGATACGCTCCGATCGACCGCCCGCGACGTAATCCGTGAGCTGAAGGATCTCGGCGTCGAGAAGACGATCATCCTGACCGGCGATAACGAGCGCGCCGGACGTGCGATCGCTCGCCAGACCGGCATTGACGATGTCCGCAGCGACCTCCTGCCGGCCGAGAAGCTGGCCATCATCGAGCAGCTCAAGGAGGAATACGGCACGGTCGTCATGGTCGGCGATGGCGTCAACGACGCTCCGGCGCTGGCGACCGCGACGATCGGCGTGGCGATGGGCGCAGCCGGCACCGACGTGGCGCTCGAGACCGCCGATGTCGTCCTGATGGCCGATGACCTGAGCCGGTTGCCGTACGCAGTCGAGCTCAGCCGCCGGACGCGACGCATCATTCGGCAGAACCTGACCATTGCGTTGACGGTCATCGCCGTCCTCGTCATCGGCACGCTGCTCAACCTGACGACACTGCCGCTCGGCGTCATTGGCCACGAGGGCAGTACGATCATCGTCGTGCTCAACGGGTTGCGCTTACTGGGTGGTGTCGCGCGGCATCGGCAGCCGCGACTCGCACCACAACTGCAGCCGGTCGGCAGCTAGCCACCGAGCACCCGCTGGTTCTCAGCCCGATTCTCCCTAGTGGAGGGTCGGGCTGATTGTGTTGGCAAGCATCTCGGCGACCGTGGACAACAGAACATCCAGATCGAACGGCTTGAAGAGGATGCGCTGGTTGCGGCTTTCGATGTCCTGGCGGATGTCGATGGCGATATCCCGTTCGGCGAGCGCGGTGCAAAACAGCACCGGCAGGTCACGGGTATCGTCCGCCTCGGCCAGGCCGGCAGCCAGCGCCGGGCCGGTCGGTGACTGATGAAAGACGATATCGAGGATCACCATATCCGGCAGGTCCACGGAAATCTGTAGCAGCAGATCCTCACTCTGGTCGAGCGTCGCGACCTCGTAGCCGCCCTCAAGCGTCAGGATCTCGCGCATCATCTGCAGAAAATCTGGTGAATCGTTGATAACGAGGATCTTGGCCGGACCGTGCGGCTGTGCGATTTCGGTCGAGGTCATCCTGGGCCTTGTCCGGTAAACGTGCGGCTGCCGCTGCGATCTCGCTGGCGGCGTCTCGTAGCGCGGAAGATGCGCAATCATACGCCACGACATCGAGGAGGTTGCGACCGCGTTGACCGGCAACTGGCCCGGCGGTAGCATGCCTCGACACGATGACAGTGCAGACTCGCATCCAGACACCGATACGTGGCAGGGCCGTGATGGGAAGCGGAGGAGGCGAAACGACAGTGGCGACGAGAATTGGGTTCATCGGCCTGGGGATCATGGGTCGACCGATGGTGCGCAATCTGGCCAACGCCGGGTACGAGATCATCGTCTATAACCGCAGTCAGGACGACATCGACGAGGTCCTTAGCGACGTGCCGCAGGCCACTGCCGCCGCCAGCGCGCGAGCTGTCGCTGAGCAGGTCGATACCGTCATCACGATGCTGCCGGATTCGCCGGAAGTGTCGGAGGTCGTCTTCGGCGAGACGGGCATTCTGCCGGCGATGAACGCGGGAGATCTGCTGATCGACATGAGCACGATCGCTCCGGCCACGGCCATCGCCGTCAACACTGCACTGGCCGAACGCGGCGCGAGCGCGCTCGATGCGCCCGTCTCCGGTGGGGATAAGGGTGCAATTGCCGCGACGCTGTCGATTATGGTCGGCGGCAGCGCGGCCGACTTCGATCGGGCCATGCCGCTGTTCGAGGCGATGGGCAAGACAATCGTCCACGTCGGTGGGCCGGGCGCAGGGCAGACGGTCAAGGCCTGCAACCAGATCGTCGTTGCCATTCATTACGCCGCCGTCAGTGAAGCGCTGCTCCTCGGCGCCAGGGCCGGTGTCGATCCGGAGAAGGTTGTCCAGGTGCTGAGCGGCGGGCTGGCCGCCAGCCGGGTCATGGAGATGCGCGGGCCGGGCATGATCGCCCACCAGTTCGAGCCGGGCTTCCGAATCGATCTGCATCGCAAGGACCTGAATATCGCCATGTCGACGGGCCGCGAATTCCAGGCACCGCTGCCGGTCTCGGCGCTCGTCACCCAGCTCTACGAAAGCATGGCTGCGCGCGGCGACGGCCAGCTCGACCATTCGGCACTGGTGACGTTGTACGAGGACTTGGCGGGGTTCAAGATCGGGGAGTAGACCTCACCCCCCCCTGCCCTCCCGCTCCCGTGGGGAGAGGGAGGGTGTCCTGGGTAGGACGGGCCGGCTGCCGTTTTGGGGTGTGTGACCAACAAGCGGTTCCTTTTTAAGGGAACGACGAACGTCATTAGAGTAGAAGGAGATTGACTGTGCAGTACAACCGGGTGAAGGCGGCGCTCCGCGAGGACAAGGCGGTGGCGGGGCCGATCATTAGCGAGATGCGCTCGATCGGCAGCATCAAGATCATGGCGAATGCGGGCTATGATTTCCTGTTCCTCGATATGGAACACGCGATGTTCGACTGGGAAACGATGATGCACCTCGTGCAGACGGCTCTGCTGTGCGACATCGTGCCGATCGTCCGACCGACCGACAACCTGTACTCGCTCGTTGCGCGGGCATTCGACTCCGGAGCGCAGGGCGTCATCATCCCACGGGTCGAGTCACGCGAGCAGGTCGAGGCTGCCGTCTCCTACGCGAAGTACCCGCCGCTCGGTCGGCGTGGCGCAGGCGGCGATGGCCGCAACGGCTACAACCGCAAGGGTGTGCTGGAAGCGATCGAGGACGCCAACCGCGAGGGCATGGTCGTCGTTCAGATTGAATCGGTCGCTGCTCTGGAGAACATCGAGGAGATTGCCTCGGTCGAGGGCATGGACGTCATGCTGATCGGCCCGCAGGACCTCTCGATCTCGATCGGCTGCCACGGCGATTTCAGCCATCCAGACTTCCTCGCCGCCGCGCAGAAGATCACCGACACCGGCCGCAAGCACGGCAAGGCCGTCGGCATGGTCGAGAAGGAAGCCTCGGCGATGCAGCGCTGGTACGACATGGGCATGCGTTTCCTCGTCACCTCCTCCGACTCGCACATGCTGCTGTCCAGCGCAACGAAGTGCGTGCAGGATTTGAAGGGGTTTACGGGGGAGTAACCAGCCCTCAATCGCCCCCGGGCGGCATGCGATTGACCGGGGGCGATGCACACATTACTCAGCGTCGCGAGATCCTCTGAACCCGGAACAGTGTCGACTATCTATATCCCGAGATCCAAGTCCTCCATACGCGCCCTAGGCATCACGATGAAATTCCCTCCCGCCTTCCCCTGTCGAGCAAGCCAGCCCACCGCCAGCTTCATGTGGCCTTGCGATTTTCCCGCCCACAGGGGGTATCTGGAGAGAGACGACAGCGGGAGTGACAAGAGAAATCCGGAACCCTGTGTCGACACACACCGCGTCTCGATGATTGCTCTTCATTGGGTTCCGCAACCTCTAATGCCAAACGGTATCGGGGGCAGCTTCGCTGAACTGAGGGCGAGTCACTGTCAAACGCTTATCGCCGAATCCTTGCCTGTGCTCTGATGGGAATAGACATGTTTTGCAGCAAGGGCTATACTCATGTAAATCTACGACACAATTGCGAGCGGCACGCTGTCAGTACATCATTCATGGCGGCGTGACCACATCGTCATAATGCATTTCGGAAGTGCGACTACTGATGAGTTCAACTACCGAGAGTGTCTCTAAATCACTGTATGCGAAATTGCAGCAGCTTCGCGTTCCGGGCGATGCTGGTTGGGTTCCATTGCCCAGCTGGGCGAGGTTTTTCACATCAATAGGTTCGGGAGTGCAAACTACGACGCACAGTCGCGTCACTGCCGCTATGGCGTTGCCGACTCGCGTTGGTGCCGCGGCATTCGTGCTGGCAGGCATGTCGATCGCTCGTATGTCACACATACAGATGGAAGATGTCAATAGTTATTTTGCAACTCTCTGCAAACTCCCAGCTGGTACTCCCGTTTCCTTCTATGACCGCAAAAATCACAGGAAACAGCGTGGCTTGATCGCTCGCGTCGAAACCGTTGGCGGGGCTCCGCACATCCTCATCCAACATTCCCAAAATGGGAACAAAATCCGAGGCTTCCGGGAGGACTTTGCTTATAACGTCGAGGTGCTGCCACCAACAGCGGAATCGCGGAAACCATTTGGTTGGAGCATGGGAGTAGCCGCAGGGCCACTCATCGAATCCTGGCAGGGCCGGATTTTGCATTTCGATATGCCAATTCGACGAGCGCAGAAACGATCGTCATCGGAAGGCGAGTCTCCTCCAGGGTGAGCTAGAGCAGATAATTCTAGGTGTCAGACCGGATCAACGATCGTTGGCGAGTGGATCGCTCCAAGGCTTGGTGCGGTTACGCCTTGCCGACCACAGACCATACCAATATCCGGTCATTACCCCAGGATATCGCGGGACGGCGCGAATCGCACGACTGCACCAGCCAAAGGTCGTTGTATTTGATGGATCCTCTGCGTTTATTCGATCTCGACACCATTGGCGATCATGCCACTGGATTGCCTTACTCGATCGGACTGAACCGCTGTTCGATGATGCGGTTGATGCAGTCAACGAGTTATACGAAAGCCGTGCGGATGACGTTCACCTACCCAAGATGCCGCAGCCTCCAGGCGGAGTTGAGCTATCTCTCTTCACGAGGTAACGAGTAATACGATGCTAACACGTGATCTCATGGCCGCAGTTGACGCTATATACGACATTTCTGGTAGCCCAACCATCGAGCATCATATCGTGCAGAGTAATGTGGTGAAGGAGTTCGTATATTGCCTCCGGGTGCTAAAGAGAGCGACATTCGAAGATCGCGATAATGCTCAGATACGACGACTCTTAAACATTCTGTTCAAGTATCAATACCTAGTAACGTCAACGCCAATCGCACCGTCAGACTCGTCGCTCATTGGTATCGAAGGCATTGCCGAACTCAAGACATTGACATCTCTTGCGATGATGGCGTATCGAGCACATAGAGATCCTATCCAACAGATGGTAAACGCGTTTCTGTCACTGTATTATCTCAACAGTAGCCCTCTATCCGAATATCTAATGAAACATATGCTTGCAGATGATGCTACTGGCCTGGCACTACTGGTAAGCGACACGCGTCTCGTCGAACCGACGCAACGCGCGCTCTCTGCTATACACTGGCTGGATTCAGCTGAAGTGCTAACACCACGAGACTTACGACGACTCAGGCTCTTTGATGACCTCGTAATCTTTGGCCCTCTTCATCGTCTCCCGAACTACATCATGACAGCATCGCGGGCAAGATCCATCCACGTTATCAGGTATAGGTGCATACGGGACGCGTGGGAGCCAACATCCGCCTTCGAGAATCCAATAGTATCCCGACGTCGTCTACAACCCACCGTGGTTGATGAGCAAGACGGCATAGAGGATGAATGGCAGCCGGACGCAGATGTCACTGAGGTTGTGCGACAACTGACGATGATTGTATCCGACACAAATGGACTAGATGTGATTAATGCGCGTGTAGCATTGCTTGCGAATTCGCATGTCGTACTGCTCGATGCTAACCCGTCCGCTACGGAGCTGATAATCGATCTTGACGCCGATCATTCACCAATTCAGCGAGTTGCCGCACATGAGGTTCACGCCGGAACCTTCATTCTCCTGAGAACTGACGGCAGCGGGGACTATGTGGTTACCATCGCAGATCAGATTATGGGCCAGCGTGCAGAACTGCTACGAGCGAGGCAGCGCCGATGGAAGAATCTGTTACGTGATGCTGTCGGACGGAGCGACCTATTGACGGTTGCCTTGCAGCTTCTGGATCGTGGCTCAAATTGCGCCGATGAACAGAACGTTCGCAACTGGATGTCCCACAGAAGTATCAGCACTCAGGCCCGGGAAGACTTCGACTCAATCATGAAGCTTATTGGTCTGGATTCCGAATCAGAACAATACTGGCAATCCATGAGAGAGATTCGTCGTGCCCATCAACGGGCGGGCCAGCGTATCAGAAAGCTCTTGCTTGCTCGAGTTCTCGATGCAGATCTGGACGAGCTTGAACGTATCGGGGCGCTGGAATTTCATTTAGATGAAGTTGATGGAGGGACACTAACAGCATTTCGCGTAGAGCGGCTGCTGCCCCAGGTAGTGCAAGTCCTTCCGCGCTCGCTAGGAAATCCGTACAGCACGACGGAATTCAATTCCGTCACTATGCCCATCGACCTACAGCCACTCTACCGTTCGTTCGGAGTCCCCTCCACGATTCCGTCTGCCCAACAATCACTTGATCTGGATTTGTAGCAGGAAGAGCCCGAGCGTGAGTTCACACCGTGAGAATCGCGACTATGTCATCGAGACCCTGAAGCAAGAACTTGTCGGCCCATCTCCGCAAGGTCGAATGATTGATTGCTCACAACCAATCGCTTTTGAAACAGCTGAACAGTCGTATGGACCTTGGCGACAATCAGGGTCTGGCGACGAGATTCTGCAGCGCGATCCGCCATTTCAACGATACGGAGTCGGCGTCCTCGTTCCGATTGAGTCACGTGCGCCGAACACCGCACTATCTAAAATCGAGAAGGATGGACTAGACGAAGGCGATTCCCATGACTCCTATATCCACGAGCTAGAAGTGCTTCCGGGAGTGCTTTCAGATGAGCCTGACAATGAGAGCCGAGCCGAGCTGGTAACAGGCGACAAGCTTGATCGGCTGAACTGGACGGCAAATCGTCGCTACGGAATCGGAGCTGACGACAACGCTGACGATTCCACGCTCTCAATGGCGAATGCGCGAAAGCCAAGCAGCATGGCAATCAGCTTTCATGGAAATTGACGTGATGCCTCGCTGACCGTCGACGCATCTGGGGGCCGGTATCGCCACATGCATATCCAGCGCAGGCGCTCAACGCTCATGGTGGCTGCGATCACAGGTAACGTGCACTGCCGAGTTCACCGGCGTAACCCTCAGCAATGTACGTTCTGGAAGATTGACGTCAACCACAAAGGGTGACATGAATACAAATGGATTACAGATTGACATTGATGTGTTTGCCCGCACACTAGATGCGTTTCCAGACTATTTGCTTCTCACTGTCTGCCTTGTGAACCGGTCAAAACCGAAGAACAATACCGATGAACTATTGAATAGCAATGAGCGTATGCTATTTCAATCGGAATTTCGCGTTACAGCAGTTTCCTCGACGGGCGAGCCGTTGATCGTTCCGTATCCTGACGGACTACCTGACCAACTCGATCCCGAAGAGCAAATCTCTTGCCCTGCTCTACCGTCGAGACGTACCGTTGCGGGTCACGGCTGTTCGGCAAATTGGGATAACCCACCAGCGGGTCTCGATCGAATTGCTTCTGCCTCTGCCGAGAGCTTCCCGACTGTGGAATTGCCAAGCACGACACCAGACATCGCTCGTGAAGATGGGACCCTTGTTACCGTCCCGATGGCTCCGCTTGCCGGTCTGGTTGACGGCGATGATGGGATAGACGCTGTTGAAGAGGTGATCAATCGGTACGACTCATGGATTCGTGCGCAGCGTACCGAGATTGACCGGATCGACACACACTATCAGCAGGCGGCCAAGCGCCATATTGCCGAGTGCGAACGCAGCGCAGCGCGTATGCGCGGTGGGCTCCAGTATCTTCGCTCAAACCCTATCGCGTTCCGTGCGTTCCAGCTCGCGAATCACGCCATGCTCCTGCAACAGTCGCGATTTCGGCGAACAAGCCGAGAATATATCTACGACAAGGATTCAAAGCGAGCGAGTTTCAATGAGCCGCACCCCAGCCTGTACCCGAATGGACTCTCAGCAGCCTGGCGTCCGTTCCAGATCGCATTTTTCGTGGCGGCGTTGGCGTCTGCTGCCGATGGAGAGCACGCCGAACGCGAGACTGTCGAGCTCATCTGGTTCCCGACAGGCGGAGGGAAAACTGAGGCATACCTCGGCCTTGCCGCGTTCGCCATCTTTATGCGACGTCTCAACAACATCCAGGATACCGGCACGCATGTGCTCATGAGGTATACCTTGCGTCTCCTAACAGCACAGCAATTTCAGCGTGCCTCAGCCCTGATCTGCGCGATGGAATATCTACGAACAGAGAATTCGGCAGAACTAGGTGATCAGGAGATATCGATTGGGATTTGGTTGGGGGGAGGAAGCACGCCGAACACTCGCATGCGCGCTCTTAACTCCCTCAAGGAATTGAAGAAAAGCCCAGACCGCGCACGAAATGAGTTTATTTTGACGCGATGCCCGTGGTGTGGAGCGACCATGGGTCCAATAAAGGTCGATAAGTCGCATTCGAAGTATACTTTTCAGGTCATCGGCTATGAGGCTCGTGGCGATACGGTTGCACTACACTGCCCTGACCGAAACTGCCAATTCTACGATGCTCTTCCGATTTGCGTAGTCGACGAAGATATCTACTGCAATCCTCCGTCTCTCATCATCGGGACAGTCGATAAATTCGCTATGCTCACTTGGCGACCAATGGCGCGATCGCTATTTGGAATCAACGATCTTGGTGAAAGAGTCAGTTCCCCACCGGGGTTGATTATTCAGGACGAGCTCCACCTCATTTCAGGCCCGCTCGGATCAATGGTGGGACTCTATGAGACAATCGTCGAAGAGCTTTGTACAGATCGTCGTAACGACGTTCCGGTCAGACCCAAGATCGTTAGTTCTACAGCAACCATTCGCCGCTACGTCGACCAGATCAAAGCTCTTTATGCCCGCTCTGACATTGCGCTCTTCCCTCCACCGGGGCTCGACCATGGAGACTCCTTCTTCGCCACACATGCTCGCGAGGCCGATGGGAAGCTTTCACCAGGCCGCCTGTATGTTGGTGTGCACGCTCCAGGTCTTGGATCGCTTCAAACGACCCAGGCGCGCGTCTTCACGTCTCTCATGCAAGCACCAATGTCTCTGCCGCAGGACATGCAAGATCCATGGTGGACCCTTTTGGTCTTTTTCAATAGCCTGAGGGAACTAGGCACAGCGCTTTCCCTATTCCAAACTCGTGTCCCAGACTATCTATGGGCGCTGCGCTCGAGAATGGGAATAGATTCCAAAAACCTGCGCAGGCTCGACTACATTGAGGAGTTAACGAGCCGTCTTCGCAGTGATGAAGTACCGAACGCGATCACGAAGCTGGAAATCCCAGTCGGCGGTTCGGCGCGCCCAATCGATGCCTGTCTCGCATCGAACATTATCGAGGTCGGTATCGATATCGACAGACTATCGCTCATGACCGTTATCGGCCAGCCCAAGACAACATCACAGTACATCCAGGTGACTGGTCGAGTTGGGCGGCGGTGGAAGGAGAGGCCTGGACTGGTCGTGACGGTTCTAAACCCATCACGTCCGCGTGACCGCTCACACTTCGAACGATTTCGCTCATACCATCAACGCCTATACGCACAAGTCGAGCCGACAAGCGTTACACCATTCTCGCCACCTGCAGTCGATCGTGCTCTGCATGCGGCTCTCGTCGCCTATGTCAGGCTCATCGGCGGCTCTGAAGTAGCGATGAGCCCTATGCCATTTCCTGATGACATAGTCGAGCGTGCAAAACAACTGATCCTGAATCGGGTGAGCGTTGTTGACCCTGTTGAGCAGACGAATGTGATCGAGACAATTCAGAATCGAATTAAGGAGTGGCATCTCTGGGAAAATCGACATTGGGAACGCAGCAATCGAGAAATCGAAATCGCCCAACTCTATGTGGCTGGGGAGTACATCGATCCCAAAAGCGCTCGGTTGTCATGGGCAACCCCGATGTCCATGAGATCTGTCGATGCTGAGTGCCAAGCAGAAATGAGCCTCGACTATAAGCTGGCTGACGTCCTGGACGAGGAGTTCACAGGTGGCAAAATTCAGTGGCCCAATCCGTAGGTCTCAGCTAGTCGGGTATGGTGGCGTAGGATCCCTGACGACGGCAACCGACGGCGCAACTCTCATTGCAGCCGGACTGGATTACTGGTTCCCGAATGAATCCTCTAGTGGAGCGAGAATTGACGCCAGTGAATACCAAGTTGATGAATGGCGGCTCAAGCGAAGATGGGCGTGGATCACTTCGGCTCCCTCCCGATTATCGTGAGCGTTGGCACGGAGACGAGACGCCGAATACAGGTTTGACGATCCCTTACCTTCGCTTTCCCCAATGGCACGTCTGCCGGTGGTGCCACATCATGCAGCGCATTTCGAGTTCTGAGCGTGGAATTCCTCGATGCCCACGCTGTGCGAAGGCGCAAGCCCGGCCCTGCATTGGCGCAAGTACCGTTCGTCGCTATGTGTGAGTATGGCCACGTCCAGGAGTTTCCATGGAGCGAGTGGGTTCATCGTTCGCTTGAGCCAACTTGCAGAGGTGTGCTGCAGCTCAGAGCGGCAGGTAGCGCCTCTCTTGGGGCGATCCAAGTAAAGTGTCTCTCGTGCAACAAGTCGCGTTCACTCTCTGGAATCACGTTTGCAACGCCAACTGAGGAGGGTGATAAGACGCTACTGAGCGGGTCGCTCACACAAGACGACGAGATGTACACCTGCGCAGGGTTACGCCCCTGGCACGATGACGCTATAGGAGAAGGGTGTGGTCGCCAACTTCGCGGTGCTCTCATAAGCGCCGCGAATGTCTATTTCAGTTTAGTCAAGAGCGCAATCTATATACCAAAGTCGAGCGATGGCGCTCCTGCCAAACTTGTCAGCTTTCTTCAACAGCCACAACCCGCAAACATTCTAAGAATCCTCCAGTCTGCAACGTCAAGCGTCATAACCGAGACCTTGCGCTTGCAGTTCCCTGTAGACCTTCGCCCCTACTCTGACACTCAACTTGAGCAAGCAATCGAGATCGTGCGCAATCCGCAAGAGACCACAAACCAGAAAGCGAAGAAGATTGATAAGCGCGAGTCTACTGAAACACACTTCCGCCGCGAAGAGTTTCGTGTTATCCGGAAGCCGCATCACGATGACCAGCTTCTGATACGGGAGTCTCCAACAAGCTCATATGATCACGATATTGCACAGTTCTTCTCGCGAATCATGCTTTTGGATAAGCTGCGGGAGACGCGCGCACAGTACGGTTTTAACCGCGTGTTCGCCGAGTCAGAATTTGAGGCGACAGACCGCCAGGCATTGCTTTGGAAGCAACAGCCCGATCGCCATGAAATCTGGTTGCCGGCCTATACAGTCTTCGGTGAGGGTTTGTATTTTGAGCTTGATGAGCAACGCCTGCGGACCTGGGAACGACAAGAAGCTGTAATTGATCGCATTGGCCGCCTCGCCGACCGATACCAACATGTGCAGAAGGAACGACGTCTCGAAGAGCGCGAGATTACACCGCGACTTGTGTTACTCCATACGCTCGCCCACTTACTCATCAATCGCCTCGCGTTCGAGTGTGGATATAGTTCGGCCTCGCTGCGGGAGCGACTCTATGTGTCGCACGATCCTGACGATCCGATGGCCGGGATGCTGATCTATACAGCAGCGGGCGATTCCGAAGGTACGCTGGGTGGACTTGTTCGAATGGGGAAGCCTGGGAATTTGGAACCCGTTTTGGAACGAGCCATCGGAGGAGCGCGATGGTGCTCAGTCGACCCTGTCTGCATGGAGATTGGAGAATCAGCGGGCCAGGGGCCAGACTCATGCAACCTCGCAGCGTGCCACAGTTGTGCGCTCATTTCGGAAACCTCATGTGAGCTCTTCAACCGATTCCTCGACCGTGCAGTATTAGTCGGCTCACTGGAAATGCCCGAAATCGGATACTTCCACCGCCTCGCGTCACGGCTAACCGTGTAGTTGGGTCGTTCTCTATCCCTTCACCGCACCCGCCGTCAGCCCGGCGATAATCCGACGCTGGAAGATGAGCGTCAGCACGACGAGCGGGATCGTGATGATGATGGTGGCGGCCATGATGCGGCCCCAGGCGATTTCAAACCCGCCGGGGGTGTCCGGCTCGAAGCGGAAGATCGCCAGCGTAACGGTGTAGTTGTTCGGCGTCTGGGTGAATGACAGCGCGTAAAGGAACTCGTTCCAGGCGGCGATGAAGGCCAGGAGGCCGGTCGTCACCAGGCCTGGCGCGGTGAGTGGCAGCAGTACCCGATAGAACGTCTGGAACGGCGTTGCGCCATCGACGTAGGCGGCCTCCTCAAGCTCACGCGGCATTTGCTGGAAGAAGCTGGTGAGCACCCAGACAGTGAACGGCAGGGTGAAGATCATGTAGGTCAGGATCAATGCCCAGAGGCTGTTGTAGATGTGCAGCGAGTTCACCATCTTGTAGAGCGAGCCGAGGACGGCGATCTGCGGGAACATCGTCATCGACAGGACGATGTAGAGCACCGGCGTGCGTCCGGCAAACCGGAAGCGGCCCAGCGCATACGAGGCGAACGCGCCGATCAGCAGCGACAGCACCGTCACTGAGCCAGCGACAATCGCCGAGTTCAGCAGCGCCCGCATGAAGTTGCCGTCCTTGAAGACGCGCACGTAGTTGTCGAGCGTCGGCTCCTTTGGGAAGTACTGCACCGGCGTGGCAAACAGCGCGTTGTCCGGCGTGATCGACGAGCGGAACGCCCAGTAGAACGGGAAGATCAGGTAGATCATGATGATGGCGAGCAGCAGGTAGAACCCAACGCGGCCAACGATCCGGCGGGTCGAGCGTGCTCCGTCCATTACGACGCCTCCACATTCAACGTCGTCACGTAGGCGACCACGAAGATACCGATGATCAGGAAGATCGCGACAGCAATCGCACTTCCGTAGCCGGTATCGGAGAACGCGACGATGTTGTTCTGTGCGTAGATCGCCATCGTCTGCGTATCGCGTCGAGCGCCAAACATGACGTAGAAGACATCGAACACACGCAGCGCGTCGAGTGTGCGGAAGATGAGTGTCACGAGAATGGCGGGGCGGAGCAGCGGCAGCGTGATGCGAAAGAACTGCTGGATGCGATTCGCGCCGTCAACCGTGGCGGCCTCGTAGACGTCGCTCGGGATCACCTGAAGTCCAGCCAGCAGCAGCAGCGCGACGAACGGCGTCGTCTTCCAGATGTCGACAGCGCAGATCGCTGCCAGCGAGTAGCGCGGCTCGGCGATCCAGGCGATGTTGCGATCGATGATGTGCAGGCGTTGGAGCAGGTCGTTAAAGACGCCGTAGATGTCGTTGTACATCCAGGCCCACATGCGGGCCGAGACGACGGTCGGGATCGCCCAGGGGATCAGCATTGCGGCGCGGGTGAAGCCGCGGCCTTTGAAGCTCGAGTTCACCACCAGCGCGATAATCAGTCCGAGAAGAAGCTCGAAGACGAGCGTGATGACGGCGAACTTGACGGTCGTGACGATCGAGTTGCGAAAGACCGTGTCTTCCAGCAGGAATCGGTAGTTCTTCAGCCCGATCCACTCGGTCGGCTGCGCGCTGGCCAGCCGGTCATTGGTGAAACTGAGGTAGATCGTCTGCGCCAGCGGGATCAGCGCGACGACGGCGACGACGGCGAGCGTCGGGAGGAGCAGGAGCCAGGCAGTTCTGGTTTGCTCGCGGCCGAGTGCCGACCGTTTGCGCCGCTCCACGACCTTCGCGGTCTCGACCGTGGCATGGCTCATCGGTCCCCCTCCCCTTGCTGGAGCAGGGGGAGCAAACTCCCCCTGCAAGGCGTGTTTGCGGTCTGGATGTTCTCTCACCCAACGCGGTTCACAGATCGCGTGAACCGCGCAGTGCGCACGATTAGCCGAGCAGTCGCTCGATCCGCTGGGCGATCGTCGGGACGATGTCGTCCGCGTTGCCGCCAGTGAGGATCTCGTTGACGCCCTGGAAGAACTCGGTCGAGACCTGGTTGTAGTTCTCGCCGGTCTCGCGCGACGGACGCGTCACACGGGTCACGTCGGCCAGGTTCTCAAGGTACGGCTGGTTAGCGATGACATCCGGGTCCTCAGCCACCGACTTGATCAGCGGCACGAAGGTCGCCACGACCGCACGCCACTTGACCACGTCTGCGCTGACCATGTACTTGACGAACTCGATCGCCGCTTCCTGGTTCTTGGAGTAGGTGGAGACGGCGAGCTGCCAGCCGCCGAGCGTCCCGACCGACTCGCCGCCGTCTCCGGCTGGCAGCGGTCCGACGTCGAACTTATCCTTGACCGCTGAGCCTTCGTCATTGCCCTGCGCATAGGCATACGGCCAGTTGCGCATGAAGGCGGCGTTGCCACCCTGGAAGGCGTTGCGCGCGTCTTCCTCCTGGTAGCCGGTGACGCCGGTCGGCGCGATTGTGCCGATCCAGCCGCCTGCCTTGGCCAGGATTGCCTTGGCGTTGTCGTTGTCGAGGGTGACCTCGCCGTTCTCGATGATCGAGCCGCCACCAGACGAGGCGATCCACTCCAGCGCGTCGCAGGTCAGGCCCTCATACGCCTTACCCTGGAAGACGAAGCCCCAGAAGTTCGGATTGTTCGCCTGCTCGCCCTCCATGATCGTCTTGCACTGCTCCTCCAGCTCATCCCAGGTGGCGGGTGGGCCGTCGAAGCCGTACTGCTCCAGCAGGTCGGTGCGGTAGTAGAGGATGCCGAAGTCACCAAACCACGGCGCACCAATGAGCTTGCCGTCGATCGTGTTGTTCTCGACAATCGACTCGTACCACTCGCTGGTCATGTCGCTAAATGCGTCGGTCAGATCAGCCAGATGCGGGGCGAATGCACCCGGCCAGATGACATCGACCATCATCACGTCGATCTCGCCGGACTTCGCCTCGAACGCGCGCTGGTAGGTTGCGTACGTCTCGGTCGAATCCTCCGGACGCGGGATGACGGTGATCTGAATACCGGTGGCGTCAGTAAACGCCTTGGCCAGCGTCTCATCGAGCTGGTTGCCGATACCGACGCCGTCGCCGTAGTACGTCAGCGTTGCGCCGCTGTACTGACTGGCAGCGTCGGCGTTGGCGACTTCCGGCGCGACATCAATCGACATCTCGCCCGAGCCGGTCGGAGACCCTGCCGCCTCACTCTCGGTCGGCGACGCTTCAGCTTCGCCCTCAGTTGGCGATGCTTCGGCCTCGCTCTCAGTCGGAGATGACTCAGCTTCGCTCTCGGTTGGTGAGGATTCTGGCTCAGAGGTGGCAGCAGGCTCGGTTGCGGTTTCGCCACCCGTGCTTGTTGTCGAGGTCGCTTCGTCATCATCACCACCGCAGGCGGCCAGCAGCGCGCCGATGGCCGGAAGCGAAAGCCCCAGGACGGCTGCTCGACGGAGCACCTGGCGGCGGTTCGCCCTGCCCGCCATGGCATCGTTCAGCAGGTCCGAATAACCCTTGTCGAAAGGCACAGTCACCTCTCCATTTCTTCATCCCGGTTTGCACCGGGCACTGCACGCGACGAGATGCACGTCCAGGAAGCTGATGAATGGAGAGTGGGGCACCGCCATCGCAAGTCACGGGATGAGGGCTGTTGCCCACCTCACTTCATCTATAGCCACTGTGCAGTTGTGGCCGCTGTCCGCTGAACGTGATGCAGCCGCAAACGATTCGGCCCGCGGCAGCACCTCCGCGGGCCTGGCTGCGTGCATCGCCTGCCGGTCTCCCATTTCAAGGACGCCAGCTCGCTCCATCTGGGCGAATCGGCAGGAACAACAGACAAACATGCTGCAAGAGGAGTGCCACGAACGCGTTGTCGTCAGCCGTTCCGGCCTCGCCGACGGAAGCGCTGATGGAAGGTGCTGGGGTGTGGGGTGCGCGGAACCAGACCGCGCTCATAGGCATCGTCGAGGAGCGGCTGCAGGACGATGATGTAGCGCACAAGCCGTTCGGCAAGGCGTTCTGCGAACGGTGTCGTGAGTGGCTCCAGCGGTTGAAGCTCGAACAGATGGCCCCAGGAGCGTGTCCAGCGTTCCAGTTCCGCCTGGACGCCCAGCTCGTGCTTGATCTCCAGAATGGACGTGTCGAAATGTGCCAGCAGCAACTCTGTGCTGGCCGGACCATCCTCGAAATGCAAGCCAACCTCGACTTGCTGCTGCTCGCTGCTGATCCAGACTTCATAGTGGACACGATAGTTTGCACCGTAGTGGAGCTTGAGCAGGTTCATCGTCTGGCGCAGCTCGAACTCGCGTCGTTCGTCGGGCAACTCACGACGCACGACCTCAATCAAGTCGCTGAAAAAATCTCGCCGCGTCATCGCGCCCGTCGCCCGTCGCGAAGCCATGCACCCCTCCTCGTCGCCAAGGATACGTCCCAAACAACAAAGACCGGCACCCGCCCCGCCAACCACAGGACACCCCCTCTCCCAACGTAAGGACCGGCACCCACCCCGCCAACCGCAGGACACCCCCTCTCCCAACGTTGGGAGGAGGGGCCGGGGTGAGGGCCGTCACCTCACATCTCGCATCACGATGCTCTTGCATCCGCGCGACAACAGGCGTAGGATGAGCCAAGACTAATATCGGCTTACGGCACGCCATAGAATCGGTGCAACCGCCACCTATGCCGGACGAACGCTACGGGACGACGCCACAATCTGCCGCCACGACAGACGCCTCCCCGGTCAACCGAGAAACGCCTGCTGGTCGACGCTACGCTGGTGAAATCATCAGCGGGCATGCCGACACTGACACGATCGCCACCGCATCCGAAGTCCTCGCCGGCGCGAGCGGGAAGCACCCGTTGCGCCGCATTCTGCCGTTCCTCGGTCCGGCGTTCATCGCCGCGATCGCCTACGTTGATCCGGGCAACTTCGCAACGAATATCGAGGCCGGTGCGTCCTACGGGTACATGCTCATCTGGGTCGTCATCGCGTCGAACCTGATGGCGGTGCTGGTCCAGTCGCTGTCGGCGAAGTTGGGCATCGCGACCGGCCACAATCTTGCCGAGCTGATCGGCAGCGAGTATCCCCGCCCGGTTGTGTTCGCGCTGTGGTTGCTGGCGGAGGTCGTCGCGATGGCGACCGACCTGGCCGAATTCCTCGGCGCGGCGGTCGGACTGAACCTGCTGTTCGGCATCCCCCTGCTGCCGGCCGGCATCCTGACCGGCATCGTCACCTTTGGCATCCTCGGCATGCAGCACTACGGGTTCCGACCGCTGGAGGCGGTGATCACCGGGTTTGTCGGTGTCATCGCTGGTTGCTACATCGTCGAGCTGTTTCTGGGCAAGCCGGACTTCGGCGCGACGATGGACGCAATCGTCATGCCGCAACTGTCGGGCACCGATAGCGTGCTGCTGGCATCCGGTATCCTCGGCGCGACGGTGATGCCGCACGTCATCTATCTGCACTCGGCGCTAACGCAGGATCGCATCGTCGCGCAAAACGCCGAGCAGCGCCGCCGCCTCTTCCGCTTCGAGCTGATCGATGTCTTCATCGCGATGGGGGTCGCCGGGTTTGTGAACGCGGCGATGCTGCTGATGGCGGCCGTCACGTTCCACGGCACCGATCTGGTGTCCGAGGGCGACGATCTGATCCTGCGCGCCTACGAAACACTGACACCACTGCTCGGCGGCTCGGCCAGCGTAATCTTCGGCGTCTCGCTGCTGGCTGCCGGCCTGTCGTCATCGACCGTCGGCACGATGTCCGGCCAGGTCATCATGCGCGGGTTCCTCGGCTGGCAGGTGCCGCTCTGGTTTCGACGCACGATCACGATGGTGCCGGCGCTGCTGGTGATCGGGCTGGGGATCAAGGCGACACGAACGCTGGTCATCAGCCAGGTGATCCTCTCGTTCGGCATCCCCTTCGCGCTGGTGCCGCTGGTACGCTTTACCCAACGCCGCGATCTGATGGGCGATATGACCAATCGCCTGATAACGACCATCGCCGCCAGCATTGTGGCGGCGCTGATTATCGCGCTCAACCTGTTCCTGCTGTACGAGACGTTCTTCGGATCATGACAATGACGACGCTGCCGACGATTCGCAACATCCTCGTTCCGCTGGATGGCTCACGTCTGGCCGAGGCATCGCTTGCCCCCGCGCGAGCGATTGCGCTGGCCACCGGCGCAACTGTCACGCTGCTGCATGTGCTGGAGGATGATGCACCGGAGCTCGTCCATGGCGAGCCGCACCTGACTGAGGAGCATGAGTCTGCCAGCTACCTGGCCGACGCCGCGCGGCGCTGGAACGGCCACACCGTCTTCGAGCAGCATGTCCACCCGAACCCGGAGCACGACATCGCCGCCAGCATCGCCGAGCACGCAGCCGAGCTGGATGCTGACCTGATCGCGATTACCACGCACGGCGGCGGCGCCTTGCACGATCTGCTATTCGGCAGCATTGCCCAGAATGTGCTGCGACGCACTGACAGACCGGTCCTCATCACCAGGCCGGAGTATGTCAGTGGATCTCGATTTATTTGCAGACGTGTTGCGGTGACGCTGGATCGCACGCCAAAGGCCGCCGAGGCGCTGCCGCTGGCGCGAAGCATTGCCACGGCGTTCGGTGCGGGGCTGACACTGATCACGGTTGTACCGACGCTGGCTTCCATTCGTGGCGAACGCGCGGTGCCCGCAACGATGTTGCCAACAGCGACATCGGCACTGCTCGACATGCAGGTCAATGAGGCCGCAGCCTACCTCGCCAACCTGCGGGATGAGATTGGTGACCCGGCGACCGTCGCGCTGGTTCGGCGCGGCGATGTCGCCGGTGAGATTGCTGCTGCCGTCCAGGAGACCAGCTCGAATCTGCTGTTCCTCAGCACGCACGCCAAGTCAGGGCTGGAGGGCATTGTCTCCGGCAGTGTCGCTGCGAAGGTACTCGGTCGCGTCCGCGAGCCAGTCGTGCTGTTACGCGCGTCGAAGACTCCGGCTGAATAACCGTTGATCTAGAAGATCAGCGTGAGAATCGCCAGCAGCAGCAGGACGAAGGCGACGACTCCGAGGCCGACATCCCAGCCGTGACCCCAACCATCTTTCGGCCGATGTGGGACATATGGTGAACTCACATGCGTCCCCTTTCCGGACGAAGCGCTCGACCGGCCAGGGTTCGCGACACTCGCGCCGCCAACCGGCACAGCGCAACTTTGGGATTGCAAAGCACAACCCTGCTCTATCTATGATAGAGCAGGATTGGCAATTGCGTAAGGTGTGGTAGCGATATTGCCGCTACTTGTTGTTTTAGCGGAAGCCGTTGTCGGCCAGCGCCTGCTGCCCAGCTTCTGACAGGACCGCGTCAATGAACGCCTGCCCGAGAGTGGCATCACCGTCGACGACCAGCGCGATCGGATATTCGGCGATGACGTTCAGATCGTCGGGGATATCGATCGTCGCGACATCATCGCGAACGGCGGGAGTGACGTCCGACGAGTAGACAATACCGGCGTCTGCCTCACCGAGCTGCACTTTTGTGACGACCTGCTTGACGTTTTCTTCCAGCGAGACGATGTTGGCCTCGACCTGCGAGCGGAAGTCCGCGCCGAAGGCAGGATCAGCACTCATCAGGTCCAGCACCTGGCCGGTGTAGCGACCGACCGGCACTTCCTCGTTGGCAAACACGATCTTCAGGCCAGACTTCGCCAGATCGGCCGGCGTCTGGATACCGCCCGGGTTGTCGGCCGGCACGATGATCGTCAGCCGGTTGTGGGTGAAGATGACCGGATCGTTGGCGATGACGCTCTCGTCCTGCGCGGCACCCATCTGCTTCGTGTCAGCCGAGGCAAAGACTTCGGCGTGCGCGCCCTGGCCGAGCTGGGTCACCAGCGCCTGCGAACCGGCGAAGTTGAACTCGATCTCGAGGTCGGGGTTATCCGCCTTCAGGCTGTCGCCGATCTGGGTGAACGCATCGGTGAGCGAAGCGGCGGCGAAGACAGTCAGCTTGCCGGTCAGTGCGGCGGCCGGCGGCTCAGTCGTAGCTGTCGGAGCAGCGGTTGTCGCCGTCGGGGCAGCCGTCGTGGCCGTTGCTTCAGCAACGGTCGCTTCGGCAGTCGGCTCGGCTAGAGCCTCAGTTGGGGCCTCGGTTGGGGCGACGGTAGCTGCCGCAGCAATCGTCGCGGTCGCCGGTACGGTCGTCGCCGCTGGTGCCGTCGTTGATGTCGGATCGGCGTCATCACCGCCACAGGCGGCGAGGATCATCGCCAATAGCAACACACCAAACAGGACAAACGCCCGTCGTCTCGTTTCCCTCATACACCACCTCTTTCGACACCCAACACCGCAAACGCACCGAATGGTTTCGCATGCATTACCCACGACGCATGTATTCAATAGATGAGTATTGCTCAGTGATACTAGTGCGATGTGAGGGCATCGTCAAGGTGAAACGGCGAGTCAGGCGAAGAACGCTGACAGGCCAATCACCAGGAAGAGTAGCCAGAGGGCGAGGATGCCCGGCACGATGCTGCCACTGGCCGCCCGCAGCAGGCAGGCGACCGCACCGATCAGCCCGCCGGCGATGAGTCCGGCGACCAGCGCGATCGGCACATCGCCCGTCGTCTGGGCAGCGACGGCCAGTGTCGCCCGCATGGCGAACGTCAGCGCATAGAGACCGGTGGCGGCCAGCGCGGCAACGCGCGTACGCGTCACCAGCTCGAAGGCACCCTGCAGGTAGCCGGAGATGATGATGCCGATGACGGCGGCCTCGGCCAGCGTCAGGGCCAGCAATCGCAAACCACCGCCAGCGTCCTCAATCAGCAGGAACAGCGCGACGACGACGATCGTCCCCAGCAGAAAGAAGAGCAGCTGTTGCCAGAGACGGTTAGTGCGCACCAGCTCATCCAGCCGCCCGCGTGCGCCAGTCGTGGTCGGCACCGGCGAGGCGCGCCAGAGCCAGGCGGTGACGATCGCGGTGAGCAACGGCGCGAGCAGGCGGAACTGGAACCAGCCCAGAGGAGTGTCCTCGGGGCCGACGCTGGGCGCATCGGCGTAGATCACCAGCATCGGCCAGACGCCGAGATAGAGGATGGTGAGCGTCAGCCAGGAGTAGAGCGTGCGCAGCATGAACGAGCGCGTGCTGCCGTAGCGCAGCTCTGCAGCCTGCTGGCCCTTTGGTCGCGCTGCTTCCGCCACGCTGTCCGCCCCGTCTTGCTTCGCAACATTCACAGTGGCAGGATACTCGACTGGCCGCTCAGGGGATGCGCCTGGCCCAGATGCTGTCCGGGAACTGCTCGCGGAGCCGATCCCAGATCGCGTACATCTCCGGGTTCGAGTGCGATTTCAGGAAGGTCGCGATCCCCAGCCGATACAGTGCCTCAGCCGCCCACGGACCGGTCGGGTCGGCGCTGTAGGCGGCGTTGAGCAGCTCGATCGCGCGGTCGGTCTGGCTCCAGCGCAGCGCCACCTCGGCCTCGCCGATGTCAAGCAGGATCAGGAACTCGGGCGGCGGCAGGAAGTTCAGCGAGCGGTAATGGACGGTCATCCGCCGATCAGCGAACAAGATCGTCGGCGTCCAGATGACGTTCAGTGGTCGGACCTGCTCACGCGGCGACTCGAACAGGTTCAGCCGCAGCGGCACGAAGCGCGAGTCGATCGCCGCGATGACATCCGCATCCGGGTACGTATCGGCATCCAGCCGATCACATCCTCGTCAGGGGACTTTGAAGACGTCAATCAGTATCGGTCGCCGCAGACGGAGCGCATCCGCCTTTGCCTGTTCGGTATCCGTTCGCCATTCGATCATCCAATTATCCTCGTCATTTCTCCAAATTGGAGCATCCACATGACATTTGTACTATGATGAATGTCTAGCGGCTGGTCGGCAGCTCCTACGGCGCTGCCATCCCACACCAGGCGCGGGGTGAGGGAAGAAGCACCGCCCAGCGGCGGGCACCGTCTGTGAACGATAGGTGACCGGCATGGCACAGGAAACACGCCCGACACGATCGTCGGCCCGCTTCGCATTCCACGGAGTGAACGCCGGCTACATCCTCGAACTCTACGATCAGTATCTCGCTGATCCGTCATCTGTCGATGACGAGGCGCGCGCGTTCTTCGCGAACTGGACGCCTCCACAGATCGGCAGCAACGGCGCAGCGACAGCTGCACCGGCAGCGGCACCAGCCGACATCAGCCGGGTGCTGGCAGCTGCGAACTACGCACAGAACATTCGCATCTATGGTCATCTGGCCGCCAGGATGGCACCAGTCACCGACCCACCTGCGCCCGTACCGGAACTACAGCAAGCGCAATTTGGTCTGACTGATGCGGACCTTGAGCAGCTCCCGGCGCAAGTCGTCGATGGGCCGCTCGTCCAGCAGTCGCGCAACGCGCTCGACGCGATCACCCGGCTGCGCGCCGTCTACTCCGGCCCGATCGGGTACGAGTTCGACCACGTCCAGAACGTCGAGCAGCGTAACTGGCTGCGCGATGCCGTCGAGAGTGGCGCGTTCGCTGCCCCGCTCGAGATCGACCAGAAGAAGGCGATCCTCAACCGGCTGACCGACGTTGAGGCGTTCGAGAAGTTTCTGCACACGACCTACCTCGGTGCCAAGCGCTTCTCGGTCGAGGGCACTGATGCCGTCGTGCCGATGCTGGATGTCATCGTCGATGACGCATCGCGCAACGGCATCCGCGAAATCATCATTGGCATGGCCCACCGTGGACGACTCAATGTGCTGGCCCACGTGCTCGGCAAGCCGTATGCAGCCATCTTCTCCGAGTTCGAGCACGGCCCGCGCGGCGGCGTCTCGCAAACCGACACCAGCGACATTGGCTGGACCGGCGACGTGAAGTACCACCTCGGCCTGCGCCGTGAGGCCGGCGATGGCGGCGGCACACATGTCGATGTGCCGATCATCATGGCACCGAACCCGAGTCACCTGGAGTTCGTCGACCCGGTTGTCGAAGGTATGGCACGCGCCTCGCAGGACGATCGCGAGAGCTCCGGCGCACCGGTTCACGACCCGATGGGCTCGCTGCCGATCCTGATCCACGGCGACGCGGCCTTCCCCGGCCAGGGGACGGTCGCCGAGACGCTGAACCTCTCGGCGCTGAAGGGCTATTCGACCGGCGGCACGGTCCACATCATCACCAACAACCAGATCGGCTATACGACGCTGCCGCAGGATTCGCGCTCGACGCTCTACGCCAGCGACCTGGCCAAGGGGTTCGAGATCCCGATCGTGCACGTTAACGCCGATGACGCGGCGGCCTGCTTCAACGTCGCCCGACTGGCGATTGCCTACCGCAGCCGCTTCAAGCGCGACTTCCTGATCGACCTGATCGGCTATCGTCGGTGGGGCCACAACGAAGGCGACGAGCCGACGTTCACCCAGCCGGAGATGTACTCGCGCATCACCAAGCACCCGACGGCCCGGGCGATCTGGGCGCAGGAGCTGGAGTCCGAAGGGTCGATTCCGGCGGGTCAGGGCGATCAGCTCCTCGCCGCTGCGATGGACCACCTGCAGCAAGTGCGTGAGGCTGGATCCACTGACAAGCCGGTCGCAGCCGAGCAGCCCGCCACATCGCAGCGTCCGATCGAGATCGAGACGGCGGTGTCCACCGGCGTCCTGCATCAGGTCAACAACTCGCTGCACACGTTCCCGGATGATTTCACGCTCAACCCGAAGCTGAAGCGCCAACTCGAACGACGCAAGGCGGCGCTCGAAACCGACGGCGCAATCGACTGGGCGCTGGCCGAATCTCTCGCCTTCGGCTCGATCCTGATGGAGGGCACGCCGATCCGGCTGACCGGTCAGGACGCGCAGCGCGGCACGTTCTCACAGCGCCACCTCGTCCTGCACGATGTCGCGCAGGGATCGACGTTCACGGCGCTCCAGGCATTGCCGGACGCTGCGGCGTTCGCTGTCTGGAACAGCCCGCTCTCCGAATCAGCGGCACTGGGCTTTGAATACGGCTACAGCGTCTACGCACCGGAAACGCTGGTGCTCTGGGAGGGTCAGTTCGGCGACTTTGCTAATGGCGGTCAGGTCATCATTGACCAGTTCATCGTTGCCGGTCAGGCCAAGTGGCTGCAGACATCCTCGCTGGTGCTGCTGCTGCCGCACGGCTATGAGGGCCAGGGGCCGGAGCACTCCAGCGGACGCGTCGAGCGCTTCCTGCAGCTCGCGGCAAACCGCAACATCCGCATCGCGAACTGCACAACGTCCGCGCAGTACTTCCATCTGCTGCGGCGACAGGCGCTGTTGCTGGAGAGCGACCCGCGACCGCTCGTCATCATGACGCCGAAGAGTCTGCTGCGCCATCCGCGCGCCGGTTCCAGCCTGCGTGACCTGGCCGACGGCCAGTTCCAGATGGTGATCGACGACCCGGTGGCCAGTGAGAACCCGGAGAACGTCCGCCGCGTCGTGTTCTGCAGCGGCAAGGTCTACGTCGACCTGACGCATCAGGAGCACGAGACTGCCGGCGATGTCGCGATCGTGCGCATCGAGCTGCTGCACCCGTTCCCGGCCGACAAGGTCCGCGAGGTGCTGGAGCGCTACGCGAACGCGAAGGAAATTATCTGGCTCCAGGAGGAGCCGCAGAACATGGGCCCCTGGAACTTCGCCAAGGGCCACCTGTACGAGAGCTTCGGGGACCGCCTCGATATCCACCGCGTCAGCAGGTCGGCCGAGGGTTC
>JAMLIA010000044.1 GCA_023954495.1 Thermomicrobiales bacterium
GGGATCAGGAATTGGGAATCGAAGACCTGCCCGTCGCAGGGTCGCGCCTAGCCCTCCCAGGTCGTGTCGGGGTCGAGCGGCCAGACTGGGCGGCGGACGTTCTGGAACGGGTAGCGCGTCACCATCGGGTTGGCTGCGCCGGGGGCGTCGACCTCGATGATCGTTTCGGCGATCGGCTCGAAGTCGGCCCGGAAGTGGCCGCGCGACTTCACGACCAGCAGCGGCTCTTCCTCAGGCACGACGCCGACCATCTTGAAGTAGCCACGGTCGTTCGAGGCGTGGCGAATCGACGACACGACCAGCTTGAAGCCGTTGACGTCGATGCAGGCGCTCGGTCCGGCGAAGACGGTGCGCCCGCGTACGACCGGCCCGTGACCGACGAAATAGCCGTCGCTCAGCCGAGTCACCTTGCCGCGCACGTCCAGCGGCAGACCGTACTCGGCTGGGCCGGTCTTCCCGGCGATGCGGAAATCGAGCTCAGCTCCGATCCCGGCTGCCAGCGCCTGCTGGACCGTCTCCGGGTCCCAGATGCAGGCGGCAGCGCCCGGCACGCCGCGCTCCAGAATGACGCGCAGCAGCTCTGTCGTGTCGCCGCTCCCACCGCCGCCGGGGTTGTCGGCAACATCGGCCAGCACGACCGGCTTCTCGGCACCGGCCTCGATGATCGCCAGCGCCTGATCGAGCGCGTCCTCGGGGGAGGGGATCGCCTTCAGGAACGACTCACGCATATCCCAGGCGGCGCGGCCCAGATTATCGGCGCAGCGCTGGCCCAGCTCCGGATTCGTGGCGGTGACGACCAGCGCCGTGCCAACCTGGTCGAAGTCGGCGTAAGCGAAGCCGCCGAAGACTGCCGTCGACACGATGCCGGGATGCGCTTCCCAGTCGAGGCCGCGCTCGATCAGCTCGCGCATCGGGCCCTCGGCGGAGCGCATGTTGATCGTCGGCGGGATCATCGGCGGCTTGGAGATGTAGACCTGCGGCATCGCCAGCGTGCCGTCGAGGATCTGCTGCATGCAACGCGCCGCCTCGATGCCGCGCTCGTAGGAGTCGATGTGCGGATTCGTGCGGTAGACAAAGACCGCGTTCACGGCGTGGCACATACCGGCGGTGATGTTGCCGTGCAGATCGAGCTCGACGATGATCGGCACGTCGCCGCCGACGGCATCACGGACCGCCCGGCAGAGATCGCCCTCGGCGTCCGGCGCGTTCTCGGCCAGCATCGCGCCGTGCAGATAGAGCAACACGCCGTCGACCTCGCCGGCCTTGCGCAGATGGCCCAGCAGCCGGTTCTTCAGCTCGTCGTAGGCAGCAGCCTGCACGTTCGCACTCGGCGTCGCGTGCCCGCTGACTGTGCCGACGATGTCCCAACCTGCAGCGTCTCCGACCTCGACCATCCCACCCAGGCCGGTGTATGTCCCGCGGCTGCTGGTGACGACATCCTCGCCCTCAATCAGCGCAGATCGCCCGACATGAAACGACGCCAGGTTCGTCTCAATCTGGGAAAAGGAGTTCGTCTCATGCATGACTGAACCAATAACGACTTTCTTCGCCACTCAATCTTCCCTCTCAATAGGATCGCTGTTCGCGCCGACGAGCGCCGTTGGCCACAGCCTCACCGGGCACGCCTGTCCGCCGCGCATGCTACAGGCAGTTGACCAGATGCGCCAGACGCGGCGATGCCACGTCGCAGTAGACGTGGCATCGAATCACAATCGGATGTATTGCGTTCCTGGCTAGTGCGTCAGCGAGGTCAGCCAGCGTTCCTTCGGCTTCTCCGGGGTGCGCTCGGCAGCTGCTTCAATTGCCTGCCGCGCTTCCTCGACGCTCAGGCCACGCAGGGAAGTGACATAATCGACGTTGCGGACGTAGAGGGCGATATCGAAGGCGAACGCCTCGCGCGCCTCGGTCTCGTGCCAGAACTGGTACAGGTTCGGCAGCCAGTCGTAGCCCCAGGATTCGATGCGGAAGATCGCGACGCCCTGGCCACGGAGGTAGGCGAGCGGCTCGGAGAAGTAGACTCGTGCCGTGCCGGTGCTCTCAATAGCTGTCTTAATGCCGTCGTGGTGACGTGGTGTCGAGCGGAGTGTGTAGAGGCGACCGCCCGGTCGCTCCGGGCCAACCCGCCGCGGCTCGTACGGCGCGGAAGTCGTGCTGCGCTTGAACAAGGCCATAGACGTTCTGACCCACCCTCCACATGCTGACCACCGACGATCTCGGCGCGCCGCTGCCCGGCACACCCCGATTGTACGCGATCCGACCGATCTGCCCTATGATCTGCCACAAATCGTCGCACAACAGGGGAGATGTGGGATGAGCACGGACACCGCCACGCTACCAATTATCGACGTTGCCGGGGATCACCGCACCATCGGGCGCGCCATCGGCGAGACACTGCGCGATGGTTTGCGAGCTGTCGCTGAACGCCACCGCAGCGAGGTCAGCAACACGCTTGGCTGGGATCGCGCGCTGGAAGTCGCAGCGCGCCTGCTGCCATACGCCGAGCGCGAGGTGCCACACTGTATCGCAGAGCTGTACGGCACCGCCGAGTCAGCCGGGATTCCATTCGGGACGCTGTTCAGCATGAACGCGCTGCAAGAGACGCGCTTCCTGGCGGCACGCGGTGGTGACGAGGACGATGACGGCTGCACAAGCCTGGCTGTGACCGGCCCCGCAACAAACGACGGCACCACGCTGCTAGCGCATAACGAAGACGCCGGCACGATCCGCCAGGCGCTGCCGTACGTCGTGCGGGCCCGGCCAACCGGACGGCCCGCGTTCATCGGCTTTGCCTACTCCGGTCTGCTGCTCTATCAGGGGTTGAACGATCGCGGGATCGGCTCGGTCGGGAACGCGTTGACATTCAATGATGTCCGCAGCGGCACGCCGAAGCTGCTCGCCTACCGCGATGTCCTTGACGCCACCTACCTGGAGGACGCCATTCGCCGTACCCAACGCGCCGGCCGCGCGAACGGCAACAACCACATCATCGCCAACATTGACGGCGACATCTATGACAACGAGGTCTCGGCAACGCACAGCGCCCTGCTGCCGGGCCGCGACCTGATCGCGCACACGAACCACGTGCTCGATCCGGCCATGCGCGAGCTGGAGTGGGGTGACAACCTCAATTCGCATATACGCCTGCATCGCGTCGAGACGCTGCTCGAACGCGGACGCGGCAGCCACACCGTCGCCTCGTTGTTCGCCGTGCTGAGCGACCACAGCAACTTCCCGCGCAGCGTCTGCAAGCACGCCGACGCCGAGATCAACCCGAACGTCCAGACCGTCGCGTCGGTCGTCGTTGATCTCAGCGCGAGACAGATCCACGTCCGGGCCGGGCATCCATGCACAGCACCAACGACGACGATCGGCCTGGGATGATCCGGGCATCGCCAAACCGTGGAAAGCCTGCGGCTCAACTCGCCGATTCGGCAGGTGAACAGGCGCTGCTGGCACACGAATGGCAGGAAGAAGCGACCGTGGTGCTAGAATCGCCTATCAGGTGACACCAACCCGCCACGGGTAAAGACGAATAGCGGGAGCGAAGGAGGAGCAATGGCATCGACAAAGCCAAAGGGCCTCGATTGGGAGACAACCAGTCGAGTCCTGTCAGAGAATCGCGTGTTCGAGCCGAGTGAGGATATCGTCGAGAACGCGAACATCACCAAGTACATGCGGGACAAGGGCTTCTCCTCCTACGAAGAGCTCCACGACTGGTCAGTTGAGCACTCCGAAGAGTTCTGGGAGGAAATGGCCAGCGAGCTGGACTGGTTCAAGCCGTGGGACAAGGTGCTGGACTGGGACGCTCCCGATGCCAAGTGGTTCGTTGGTGGCGAGACGAACATCGTCTACAACGCCCTCGACCGCCACATGAGTACTCCAACACGCAACAAGGTCGCCTTCTATTGGGAGGGCGAGGACGGCACGACGCGCACGATCTCGTATCGTGATCTCTACTTCGACGTGTGTCGATTCGCCGGTGCACTCAAGGCGATGGGCATCGAAAAGGGCGACCGGATCGTCATCTATATGCCGCGCATACCGGAGCAGATCGTCGCCATGATCGCCGCCGCGCGCATCGGTGTTGTCCACTCCGTCGTCTATTCCGGATTCTCCTCGTCTGCGTTGCGCGACCGGATCGTGGACGCCGAGGCGAAGGCCGTCATCACTGCTGATGGCTACTTCTACCGCGGCAAGATCGTCACGCTGAAGGGCATCGTCGATGACGCCGTCCGTCAGTGCCCGACCATCAAGCGCGTGGTGACTGTCGAGCGCGCAGGCAACGACATCAACTGGTACCCCACGCGTGACGTCTGGTACCACGAGATGATGGCGCTGGCGACACCGGACAGTGAGATCGCCCACCTCGATTCCGAATCGCCGCTCTACATGCTCTACACGTCCGGCACGACCGGCAAGCCGAAGGGCATCGTCCACGTCCACGGCGGCTACATGGTTGGCATCTACACGACGATGAAGTTTGTCTTCGACATGCGGCCCGACGACGTCTACTGGTGCTCGGCCGACCCGGGCTGGGTGACGGGCCACTCGTACATCGTCTACGGCCCGATGATCGCCGGTGCGACCAGCGTCTTCTATGAAGGTGCGATCGACTATCCCGATCCCGGGCGCATTTGGCGCATGATCGAGAAGTACGGGGTGACGACGTTCTACACGTCGCCGACCGCGATCCGGGCGCTGATGCGCTTCGGTGAGGGCTGGCCGGGCGCGTCGGATCTGTCCGGCGTCCGCCTGCTGGGCACAGTCGGCGAGCCGATCAACCCGGAGGCGTGGGTCTGGTATCGCAAGATCGCAGGAGACACGCAGCCGGTGATCGACACCTGGTGGCAGACCGAGACCGGCATGATGATGATCACGCCGACCCCGATCACGCCGTTGAAGCCGGGCTCGGCGACGAAGGAGTTCCTCGGCATCAAGGCCAGCGTCGTCGACAAGAACGGCAAGGAAGTCGGCGTCGACGAAGGCGGCTACCTCGTCATCCACAACCCGTGGCCGGCGATGATGCGCACGATCTTCCGCGATCGCGAACGCTATGAGTCGTACTGGAACACGATCCCCGGTGTCTACTTCGCCGGCGACGCCGCCCACCGCGACTCAGACGGCTACTTCTGGATTCAGGGTCGCGTCGACGACGTGATCAAGAAGTCCGGTTACCGGCTCGGCTCGATGGAGATCGAGAGTGCGCTGGTCAGCCACCCCGCCGTCGCCGAGGCTGCCGTCATCGGCAAGCCGGACGAGATCAAGGGCGAGGCGATCAAGGCCTTCGTCATCCTCAAGACCGGCTACGAGGGCAGCGAGCAGATGCTGAATGAGCTGCGCCTGCACGTCCGCACGAACGTCGGCCCGATCGCCGTTCCGGAGGAGCTGGAGTTCGTCGGCGCACTGCCGAAGACGCGCTCCGGCAAGATCATGCGCCGCTTCCTGAAGGCTCAGGAGCTCGGCCAGGAAGTCGGCGACATCAGCACGCTGGAGGAGTAGGGCCGCTCGCGACCGACCGTCCAGTACAATCGTCAGGTTGTAATTGCGGGGGCGTCGATGACGCCCCCGCTCGATGATTCACGATCCAGGCTGAAAGCAAGGCGCGCAATGGCTCGGTCCAACAAGATCTATCTGAAGACGCCGGAACAGATCGCTCTGATGCGTGAGGCAGGGCGAGTCGTCGCCGAAATCCTCGACCTGATGGAGGACATGATCGTCCCCGGTGTCACGACGGCGTACCTCGACCGCGTTGCCGAGGAATACATTCGCGCCAAGGGTGGCACCCCGTCATTCAAGGGCTACCAGGGCTTCGCCGGCTCGGTCTGCGTGGCGGTGAACGACGTTGTTGTCCACGGCATCCCCGGCGATCTGGTGCTACGCGACGGCGACATCATCGCGCTGGATGTCGGCGTCATCCTCAACGACTGGCACGGCGACGCCTGCCGCACCTACGCCGTCGGCAAGATCGACGCCGAGTCGCGTCGCCTGATGGACGTCTGCAAGCAGTCACTGGATGTCGGCATCGAGGCGGCCCAGCCGGGCCGGCGGCTCACCGACGTCTCCTACGCGATCGAGCAGGTCGTCAACGCAGCCGGGTTCAAGGTTGTGCATGATCTGTTCGGCCACGGCATCGGGCGCGACATGCACGAAGCGCCGTCGCTGCCGCACTACGGACCGGC
The DNA here is from genome assembly GCA_023954495.1 of Thermomicrobiales bacterium. NCBI lineage: Bacteria > Pseudomonadati > Thermomicrobiota > Thermomicrobia > Thermomicrobiales > Thermomicrobiales bacterium. The sequence continues at coordinate 6,180 of JAMLIA010000044.1, forward strand.
CGGGCAGGGCCCGGAGATCCGCCCGGGCATGGTGTTCACAATCGAGCCCATGATCGTCGCCGGTTCGCGCTCGGTTCGCACGCTGGCCGATGGCTGGACAATCGTGACGAACGACCAGTCGCGATCCGCGCAATACGAGCACACAATCGCCATCACCGAGACCGGCAATGAGATCCTGACACTGCCATAATCTCTTCCGGCTCGTACTCCGCACTGTTTAGCGCGTGCAGCGTTAGAATGTCGCTCCGGGTGAATCAGCGTGGAGTCTGCCACGGTTCTGGATACGAGATTCGTCGGACAGCGCAATCGACCGAACACAGTACAGAAGGAGCATCGCATGCAGGCGTGGGAATATCGGGTCTTTCATCGTCAACGCGAAGTGACCATGGGCGAGGTGACCAGCGGCTGGGACGAGAACATCGTCGCCATGCTGCCCGAGCTGGGTGCTGCCGGCTGGGAGCTGATCACCGTCCTGCCGCGCTCGAGCAGCGGCGGTGCCGTCAACGCCGGCATGACGACCGACGAGCTGTGGATCTTCAAGCGCCCGAAGACAACCGCCGGTGAGACTGCAAATCTGCCACAAGAGGCAGTAGCCGTCAGTTAACTGCGTCAAGTTCCAGTTTCCTCTCGCGCCAGAATCCCATACGTCATGGCGTAGCGAGCGCGATGCCGTGTGCAGATCCATTGCAGGCGGCAGATGCGCTCGACTGCAAAACTTCGTCATACCTGGGTATACCTGTCGTTCAACGCGTTTGACTGCGAACGAACGCGACATTGACGACGGTCGATGTCGCGATACCCGCTTGCGGAATGCGAGGGTATCCGTTAGCATGGGACACGGACACAGATACCTTTCATCTTCCCTCGTCCTTCTGCGCAGGATACGTATTTTGCGCGGGATTGTGGTGAGGGTTGAAATGCCGATGTGCGACCAACGCCGAGCGTCACAATTGGGTGATGCTCTCGTCTCTGGTTGTGCCTGCTGGCGTGGATGGATCGTCGCGGCATGGTGAGCGTGAATCAATCTCGACGCAGCGCCGCCGGTTTCCCGCGTGACTCAGTGTTCAACAGCCGGCCCGGTTGGCGTTACGACACCGGGTCATCATGGATAGCCGATCGCGTGGCGATCGCTCGACAGCCATAGTCAGACCCGGAGGCCTTATTGTTTACGCTGACGCGCGTTGGACAAACCTCTATTTATGCTGAGACATCGCTCAATGACGCCAACCACGGCAGCATGGGGTTCTTCGTCCCCGGCAATGTGCCGCACCTGCCGACCCAGCTGAGCGCCAGCGACATCTGGAATTTCGGTATCAGCTCCAGTGGCGCGGGTTGGTGTCTGTTCACGCCCAAGGGACAGGGCATCCCGACCGATACCGCTACAGCCAACGCGCTCGCCAGCATGCTCCGCGGAAAGCTCCCGACCAGCAGCCCGCAGACAACCGTCGGGTTCGTCTGGCTCGACGGCGACATGCGCCAGCCGGCGACGCTGACCGTCCAGTATCTCGCGCTGCTGCAGCCCAATACACGCCGCGGACAGCCAAACCCATACACGCCGGCCTATCCGCAGACGCTCACGTTCAAACAGTTCTCGATCGTCATTCAGGGCGGCACCGAGGTCAAGCTGAAGGCGGGTGCTGCCGGCTTCGACATCCTGCATGGCGCGCGCGCGAAGTCGTTCAACCTCCGGCTGCCAATCGCGCCACAGCAGTACACGGCAGCCACGACCGGGTCCGTCCAGTTCGAGGGTGAGTTGCGCGGTAGCCTGCAGTTCACGCTCGAGCCAATGCTGGCCGACAAGTTCGGCTATGGCGGATTCGACGCGTCGCTCTACTACTATCTGCGACCCGAGAATGGAAGCGGGCAACCACGTCGGCTGCGCTACCCGATCATCGACGAAACGCGCGTCAACAGCCCGCTGTCATTCCAGGTCGCGTTCTTCCCGACCACCCCCACGTCGTCATTCTTCACCGTCGTGCCGCAATCCAACGGCAGCCCGACGCCGATCCCGTCGTACTTCCGGACGACCTCGGGCTATCCGGTCGACCTGCTCGGCAATACCACCGCCAAGGGTCGCTTCTACATGCGACCACGATCGAACCCGAACAATGAAGTCACCGACATGCCGGAGATCTACTACTTCACGCCGAACGGCGGCTTCGAGATCTTCGCCGGTGGGCCGCTCGACGAAAACAGCATGACCGCGCTGCTGACCGGCGCGTCCGGCACCGAGTATGTGCGCATGCGCCCGCGCAACGGCACCGCTGGTGACTTGCTGCGCTTTGAGTTCGACCGCAGCGCCTACGCGCAGACATTCGGCGATCTGGAGATGGGCGGCAGCGCGCTGCTGACCCCGGATTACCGCACCTCGTGGGTCACCGTCGAGGGCGTCGGCAATCCGTCCGACCGCTTCTATTACGCACAGCCACCCAATGCTCCGCTGTTCCAGGCCAATGGCATCTTCGATGGCACGCCGTACCTGGACTACAGCGAAGCCTCCATCGCCACGATCAAGACGACGTTCCCGATGACGCCGGTGGCCGGCATCAACATCGAGCCCTACGTCAACACGATCGACGTTGATACCTACGAGCTCTTCGAGCGCGACGTGCTGGTTCCAACGCGCGACGAGACGATGAAGCGTGCGTCGACGACGCTGCCCGCGAGCCCGGCCCGCTCAATGCGCTCGCTGCTGGCGAATGGCAACGACGTTGAGAAGCGCACCACGCCGCAGGGCCTCATCGTCGACGTCGATATCGCAACCAACCGCTACCAGCGCGTCCTGCTCGGTCGCGTCGACGAGACAGAGATGGCCGTCGATTCGCCAACGGAGCTGTTCCAGCAGGCACTGGCAACCAACAAGCTCTTCCTGGTCATTACGCATCTGGGCAACGTCGGCGACTTCACCGACAACGCCATCACGCTCAGCTCGTGGAACTTCGTCGCCGACATCGCTGCCGAGGCCGAGCCGGTCCGCAGCATCATGGTGATGAAGTACGCCGACGGATCGACGGTGAACCAGCTCGTCGACGACACGTCCCAGTGGCGAGACCCCGACAATTTCACCGACGCTGTCACGATCTCAGCCAAGCTGAAGTCGATCATCGCCGACATGCGAACCAAGGCGGGCGGTGCCGGAAGCGGCACATCGAGTACCGACGCCGATGTGGCGAAGTACTACCAGACGATGCTCGACACCGTCATCGACGCGCCGAACTGGTCAGGCATCATCGTCTTCGAGGCCTCGCTCGGCAACCCGAACGAGATGCCGCGCGAGATCCTCGGCCTGCTTCCGGGCATGGTCGTAACCAAGCCGACGGCGGCAGTCGACGGCGGCGACCTGATCGCCGCGACCAACATGATGGACCCGGACTTCAAGGCGCATCACCTGCGCATCGACATCGCCAAGGTCAAGCAGGACGGTGCCAACAACATCATCGGCATCGAGAACAGCTCGATGTCCGCGCTCATCGACTACGAAAACGCGAACGCCGCCACGACCGGCGCGTCGCGTTGGACCGACAACTCCAAGACGGCGATTGAGGTCGACGACATCGCCGACATCACTGATTTCTCGTACCGTGTCAAATTCATGCGTGTCATCTTCGAGAACTCGTACATCAAGAACTTCATCAGCGATGTCACGCTGAACATCCACAAGCTGTTCAAGGAAGTCCCGGACATCTCCGAGTTGTCGGATGGCTCGATGTCGGTCAATGCGATCGACCTCTCCGGCTCCCTGCAGCAGATTGATGGCATTCCGACCTATGTCTTCCGCTTCGGCTGCATCGATCCGCTGCTGAACAACTTCATCGTCTGCTCGGAAAAGGGACTCGGCAACACCCGCGCAATCGTGAAGTTCCCCGCCGTCAGCCCGGTCATCACGGCAATCGAGTCCACCCGCGTGGACTACAACATGCTGCAGGCGGCTCAGGACATCGGGCAGACCAACATTGCCGAGTTCGTCATCGCCGGATTCCTGCAAACCCGTGAGCTCGGTGGACGTGACTTCTTCTCCTACGATCGAGTTGGTTTCGGCAAGCTCCCAATGACCTTGCAATACACCATGCTCGACGAAGAGGACATGACCGACGACATCGCCAAGCCCGAAGACATGGGCAACCCGTTCTGGATCTTCAGCCCCAACAAGATGCGCTTTGACACTGTTCGCGGTCAGACTCGCGACGGCAGCGTCGTGAAGGCCGCGCCGTTGGCACTGAAGGGCATCGCCGAGTCGGTCAGCAGTTTCTCGGCAGCTGACGCCAGCGTCTTCCCGATCCCGAACCTGGTGCCGATGTCGTCTGCCATGATCCCGTATCAGCCGTCCAGCACGGCGATCCTCGATCCAAGCCCGGTGACGTACATTATTTCCTACGGGTTCAGCACTGCCGGGATCGGCCTGAGTATCTCCGCCGGCGGGTTGATGGACATTACGGTTCACACCGGCTGGAAGGAAGCCACCTGGACCGATTCGGGCGAAGGTGTCTTCTACACCGCGCTGCAATGGGCCACACCACTGTCCGGTCTCGACATCGGCAAGTCCGGCATGTTCAAGGCCGAGCTGAACGACTTCGGCTTCGGCGAAGTGCCAACCTCATCGAACGACCGCCTGTTCTTCATCTACGTCAACTCGCTGGCCCTGACGATCATGAAGTGGACCGCAAAGGTCTCGCTGCTCCTGTTCGCGCCGGTGCCGGGAGACGAGGGCTTTGCCGGAGCGTTTGGCAACGGAGGCGCGAACATTTCGAGCTGGTTCGGCTCGTTCTCGCTGACCAAGGGCAGCAGCGGCACGTCGAGCGTGAACTCGCTGCCGGTACCAATCGTTGTTCCGGCCAAGCCAGGCGATCCGGAGTTTGTCCTCGCGAATGCCGCCATCCGTCTGGTCATCCAACGCAAGACGAGCGGCGAGCCAGAAAAGTATGAACTTGTCGTTCACGGCTACGTGCAGAACGTCGGCGGTATCAACGGTGCCTCCACCATTACCGTGACGACGCGCCTGTTTGACGGCGGCATGATCCGCTCGGGAGATTCTCCAAAGTCAACGACCATCTCTTTTGCCTCAGGAGGATTGAAGAGCTCAGAGAAGTTCGAGATTTCGTACGGCCAGTCGAATTGGCCCGGCTCGGACACGCAGATCGCTGCCAATGTCCAGATCACTGGTGATTTCATCACCAGTTCGCGCAGCAAGCGCATCCGCCAGACCAACACCGTTTCGCTGCGTGCAGACGAGGGCAAGCCGGGTCGTTCGGGCTCGCCAATCATTGAGATCGACTACATCGCGATCGGGCGTGGCGTCCGCATGCGTCGCGGCACGGCTGCTGATGGCGACTCGAACCTGAACGTGCGGCCCGAGATGCGCACCGTCGGTGACGCGCTCGAGGTGATGCAGCAAATGCTGCCCAGCGGCGAATCCGGCCCAGACCTGTACGATGTCCTGCGCGACATCTACGCCCCGGACGCCGGCATGATGGTCGGCATCGACATTTCGATCATGGGCTGGCTTCGCCTGGCGGTCATCGCGAACACAGCCGACGAGGTCTACGGCGGTCTGGTCGAGGTCAAGGATGGCGCACCAGGGTTCGCCCAGATCCTCAAGGGTCTGCGCATCGAGATTCTCTACCGCCGCCTGTGGGACGACAGCGACCTCGGCGTCTACGAGGGCACGCTGATCCTGCCCGACAGCTTGCGCTACTGGGATGTCGGCGGCTTCTCAATCACGCTGCCGGTCATCAGCCTCGCCGTCTACACCGACGGCGGGTTCTTCCTCGACCTCGGGTTCCCGTCCGGCAGCTTCGCGTCCGGCTACGACTACTCGCGCTCCTTCGCGATCCAGGGCTTTGTCGGCCCATTCCCGGTGATGGGCGCAGTTGGCCTCTATCTCGGCCGTCTTTCAGCCGATGCCGAATACACCATCCCTGATATCGACCCGACCTTCGGCGTCTGGAAGTCAGCCTGGAAGTTTGGCCTGGCAGCCAAGATCGGATTCGGCAAGGCCTACAAGCGCGGCCCGGTGTCGTTCGAGCTGTCACTGACCGCCCAGCTCGCCCTGCAGGGCGTCGCTTCTGCAATCGACCGGGTGAGCTCAACCGACGACGACAGCGCCTGGAAGCCGGCACCCGCCGACTACCTCATGCTCGAAGCCAGCTTCAACCTCGTCCTGCTGGCGATGGGCAAGTTCGAGGTTCGCGCAGCAGGCTTCGGTCTGTCAGCCACACTCAACGTCAAGGCCAGCCTCGGCATCTCGTTCCGATACATGACGGCGGTGCCAATCAAGATCCAGCTCAGCATCGTCCTGGAAGCCGAGCTCAGGGTCTCGCTGGAGCTGCTGTTCTTCTCGATCTCGATCAGCTTCAAGTTCATCTTCAAGTTCCAGCCGTCCTTCTCGATCGATACCGGGGAGCATCCGGACTGGATCCAGTGGGCCACCGGCTATCCGCCGAAGTCCGTCAACAAGGGCGACAACGTCCTTACGACGTCGTTCGACAACCCGATCGGCCTGCGTGCTACCGGGCGTGCGCTGGCCGCCGGTGGGCTCACATGGTCGGCACCGGGCGCGATGTGGGACTCGACGTTCGACTCCGTCTTCACCTACACGTCCGGCAGCGACACAGTCGACCTGCGCGACGACGACGGCAAGCTGCCGATCGATCGCGTCTTCGCGACGCCGTTCACTATCGATGAGGACGGCAACCTGGTGGCTGCCGCCGGCCTGGTCATCTCCGAGCTGCACGCGCGGTTCCTGCAGGCAGGCATCTTTGCCTGGGCAGCGAAGACGGTGCTCGGCTCCAGCGTCAACGGCTCGACAACGCTCAGCGCCGGCGATCTGGTGACGCTGCGCGCCGCAATCGACGGCGAGCGCGACGCACTCGACTACTCGACGCTGCGCGATTTCCTGGATGCAAACTACACGTTCAACATCCACCCACCGACGAGCGCCGAGACCTACCTGAAGCCAGCCGGCAGCAGCGAGACGGTCGCCTCGGTCTACCCGATGGACCCGGGCTACTCGCTGTCGTACGACGACACGACCGTCGTCTTCGCCGACCAGACGCTGCGTGACAGCTCCTACTACAACAATCTCGACGCGTACCTCGGTGCGCTGTTGCTCAAGATCGAGCAGCAACTCGGCCTGAGCGACGGAGCCAGCGCGCTGGACGCACCGGTTATTCCGACCAGACCGCTCGTCACTCACGTCTTCGAGGCGTACTACGGGCTGATCCTGGAGGCCGGTGTCGAGAACGCGATCGAGGCCAAAGTCTCACGCGCCGACGATTCGACGGAGATCACCGACACCTGGACGCTGGCGCAGATCATCGGCGACATCATCGACCGCACGCACCCGGCCGCCGTCAGCGCCGTCACCGGCCTGACCTCACGCCTGATGCTGGGTGGCCACCAGCTGCCGGATTCGTTCGACACGTCGACCACCCCGCCAATGCCGAGCAGCTTCCAGCCGCTGTATGCACTGACCGGCCAGCAGATTCCGGTCTCGCTGACGCTGCCGGAGCCGGACGAAGAGGAAGAGGAAGAGCCGGATGACAGCGACGTCATCTGGACGTTGACGCTGCTCGATGGCGACGACGAGCTGGCTGCCGCCAACGTGACCCGTGGCGACTACGCAGCACTGACGGCACTGCCGGATGACGTGCAGGACGCCATCGACTTCGACGCCGACGAGCCGGTCATCGAGCGGATCAAGCCGTACCTGGAGCAGGATCCGAGCTACCCGATCGACGAGCGTATCCGGGTTGCATCTGCCGGCGGTGACGCCTGGGCCAGCTCGCTCATGCCGTTCTCCAAGCCAGTGCTTGCCCGGCTGGAAGCCGAGGACGACACAACGCGCCTCAGCTCCAGCATCACCAAGGTGGTCTACGACGACGAGTTCTCGAACGAGATCGAGAGCACCTTGACGCTCCTGTCGAGCCAGTACAACTGGGCACTGATCGTGCCAATCACCGCCGGACGCGTCGTCGATGCAATGGCATCAACGACCGACGAAAACGGCTCGACGACGACCGTCTTCAGTAAGTCGACCTACACCTTCGGCGGCACCGACGAGCTGACACGCGGACGCGTCGCCGGGCTAATGACCGACCTGATGGAAGGCAACCCCTCCATCACCGGCGTGTCGGTGCTGCATTCGACCTCCATCGATGAGGTCGGCGGCCTGGCCGGCCTCGATTCGACCGCCCGCATTCTGAAGACGAACCTGTCGACCGTCAGCGCGCCGCGCTCCGGTCGCCGCCTCGCGGCTGTCGATCCGCCGGAAGAGAAGTTCTACGGCGATCTGACGTCGGCCGACATCTTCGCCAGCCTGCGCCTGCTCTGGGAGGCCAGCGTCGTCAACGCACCAGGCTTCTTCCTGGAATACGACGGCGAGGACGGCATCCCGGACGACGCGTTCGGTGCAACCAACACCGCCGATCTGACGCTCGTCATCAAGCTCTCGTCCAGCCAGGGCATCCCGGCCTACGCAAACGGCATCGTCTACTCGTCGACGCCGTCGAAGGTCGAGCGCTTCTACCTGACGAGCAACGATGCTGCGGCCAAGATCGCAATTCCGACCGGCGTACCGGGCACGCTGGCGTTCTACGCCGGGCGCGATGTCTCGGACGCCTCGGCCGGCAGCCTGGCTCGTGGCACAGCGACGCTCTTCAACCTGCTGGCCTACCGCATCAAGGACAAGGGCGGCAAGGCGGGCAACTGGGCGGTCAGTGACGAAAGCTGGTCGATGCCGTTCAGCCCGCTGAAGCTGAACGCCGACCTGCTACCGTCCTCGATCTCCAGCCTGGAATGGAACTACGAGGTCGTCGTGCCGTGGACGACGTTCCTGACGAGTGGCCGCACCGCGTCACCGCTGGTCAGCGAAACCGCCGCATACAGCCCGTACGACATCATCGGCAACTCCGTCTATCTGGAGCTGGCCGCGCTCGACACGTTCGGCAACATCTACCCGACGACGGTCGAGAAGCAGTTTGAGATGAAGTACACCGATCCGCTCATCTCGCTGCCGGAGTGGGCCGAAGCGAAGATCGCCTATCAGGTCAATGCCAGCGGCCAGATCGTCATGGTGCTCGAGTTCGGCTCCGATCGCTTCACTGCGCCGGAGACAGTCGCCCGGGCACGAGCGCTGCGGGTGCAGTACGAGACCATCTGGTTCCAGCTCAACGACGCCAACACAACGATCTCGCTCAACACGACGCTGCTCAATGGCAACGGCTCGATCGGACTGGCCAACGGCCACTCGATCAACGCCGAGCTGCAGGACTGGGTTGAGGAGGTCCTCGACTTCCTGAACGCCAAGGTCACGGGTGGCACGGCCAGCGAGCCGAGCATGAAGGTCCTTACGACCACCGCGATCTCGCGATCCACCCGCGATCAGCAGCCGGAGAACATCCACCCGCTGCAGGTCACGATCACGATGTCGCGACCGGAATCGATGGTCGATACCGATGCAGCCGAGAAGCTGACCGCGATCGCGTCGGTCACCTCGTCGATCAAGCCAGACACGCAGGTCGAGGCGGATCTGCCGGCACTGCCGGAAGGCATGTCGGCCATGGCCTCCGAGTCGCTCGTCGGCTTCGCCCAGAAGTTCGAGAAGGCGTTCCCGGAGATGCGTCTCGGGACGGGTGATTCGGACACGAACGACCAGGCGCTCTGGATGGTCCGCATGGGCCCGGGCGTGTCGGACACCGGCACTGGCATCCAGTACTTGATCAACACCAGCGAGCGCTCGTATTTCGGTGCCGCGCCGCTCTCGACACGCCTTGAGACGGTCACGATTGTCGACCCGGAGGACACGAGCAAGACGGTGCCGTTCAGCAACGTCGACATGGACAAGCTGGCTCGCCGATTCATCGCGGTCGTCGACACCATGCTCACCGAGCAGCAGGCCGTCGATCTTCGCCGGGCGGACGCTGGCAAGTTCGCTCGCATCCTACGGGCGAAGGAGACGCTCGCCAGTGGCATCCCGAATGGACTGCTGGCGATCTACACCGGAGACGATGATGCGGATCGCCAGGCTTCCTCGCGCGAGGTCTATCGCCAGACGCTGCTCAAGTCGCTGTCAGCCGCCTACGATGTCGACACGGTTCTGAGCTACAACGCGTCGGTCAACAACTCGGAGTCGATCACCGGCACGCCGCCGAATCTGTACGGCACGGTCGTCGCACTCGAATCTCCGGACGGTGAAGAGGCAGCCTACGTCGTCGGCACCGCCAAGATCAAGCTCGGCGGTGACTCACACCTCTCGTTCACCTTCTCAACGTCGCGCGACAGCGAGCGCGCACAGTTGCCGACGCGCATGGCCTACCAGGTCACCTATGTCGAGCACAACATCCAGACCGACAAGCCGGCCTGGGCACCGCCGAGCGGCAGCTACGAGTACCGCTCGTCATCGTGGCTCAAGCTGATCCTGCCGGACAATCCGAGCGTGCTCGACAGCGACAAGCTCGTTCACGACCCGGTCAAGCTGTTCGACGGCAATACGCCGGTGAATATCCCGATCCCGCTGCGCGAGTTCCCGGTCACTCCGGCGATCCTGCGCCAATTCGGCAACCCGGAGACGGCTGCCGGAGAGTCGGTGACGCTGGAGAAGGCCGCTGCCTGGGAGTACGAATTCCAGGTCGAGCGCGCACGCGCAGCGCAGGACCGCATCTACCTGCAGATCGCCTTCAACAAGAAGCAGGCGTTGCGCGCACTGCTTGCTGACGAGGACACACTCCTTCACGCGCTCTGCCGCTTCGATCTGCTCTACTCGCGGCTGATGGATGCCGACAAGCCCATCGCCGAGCAGACGCAACCAACGGCGGCTGAGCTGCTGACGCTGACCGACGCCATCGAGGCCGTCGCGAACACCTGGGGCACCTGGGAGCCGAACGTCCCGATCCAGGAATACACCTGGCTCAAGGACGACTGGGCCTACCATATGTCCGAAACGATCGCCTATCCGGATAGCGAATCGCCGGTCGTCAGCATCCGTCTCCAGCCACTGGCGATCAAGGAGCCAATCGGTGGCAAGAACTACGGCGACTACCCGCAGATCCGCGTGCCGGATCCGATCACGAGCGGGCCGGTCGATCTGTACCACCATCCGGAGAGCGCATCCCCAGGCGATCCGGTGACCTACTCGTTCACCTGGTCGGGCACAGTGCCGGACAACCAGACGCGTTCGTTCGTCTTCTCTGACCTGAACGTCCTGAAGACCGAGAACGCACGCGGCCGCATCTGGCTCACACGCAACGAGAACCTCGGCGATCTTGACGGCCGCACGACCAACGAGCGGTTCATCTATCGCAGCGGTGCGAGCGAGTTTACCGATCCGCTGCAGCCGTACATCGATCGCACGGTGCCGGTAGACATCAAGGCCAGTGTCACGCCGACGCAGCAATCGCTGGCCGGCTACCTTCAGGCGGTGTTCCAGCAGGTGTTCAACGTCGCAATCGACAACGGCTATCCGTGGCCGCTGACCAAGATCAACTGCCGTTATGGGCACGACCCGCGCAACAAGGCGATGCCGGTTGAGGGACCGGGCATGGACGATCAGTTCTTCGTCTATCTGCCAGTCCTCGACCACGTTCCGTTCGTGCCGACCAGCGCTGCGGACCTGGCCAACGAAATCGCCAGCATCATCCAGACGTGGGAGGCCCACATCGACATTCCGAACAGCCCGACGAAGGGCACCGGATTCTATGAGTTTGATCTGAGCGTGTTCAGCACGCTGGGCGACGCGAACGGCGCACCAGTGCTGCGACTGCGCCGGATGTGGATCGCACGCTTTGACTAGTCACGAGACACGCGGCGAGTAGCGAGGGCATCGGGATGGATGACTACATCATCGGCGAGATACGACTCGCCGCATTCGACGGAATACCGGACGGCTGGGCGGCCTGCGATGGGCAGGCGCTCTCCGTGAGCGAGCACCAGGCGCTCTTCGCAGCGATTGGGACAACCTACGGTGGCAATGGCCGGACGAATTTCCGCGTGCCAGACCTGCGAGGTCGCGTTGCCATCCACACCGGCGCCGGAGGCTTCAAGCTCGGTGCGAGCGGCGGGGCCGCGCAGCACGCGCTGACCACCGCCGAGCTGCCGGCCCACCAGCACGAGCTGCTGCTCGCGCCACCGGCCGGGAACGAGCAGTCCGGCAACGGTCAGAGCTATCTGACCGACCAGCCCATCGAGCACGTCGCCTGGACCGCAGTCGAAAACGGGGCAACGGCTGCGGCGGCAGCGCACGACAACATGCAGCCCTACCTCGGATTGATGTTCATGATCGCGGTCGGCCCTTCCAGCCGAGCGCGCAGCTGAGGAGGGATGCGACCGATGCCCTATCCTGGAGAGATTCGCCTCTTCGCCGGCAACGTCGCACCCGCTGGCTGGGTGTTCTGCCACGGCCAGGTTGCGAACATTCGCGCCCTGCCGAAGCTGTTCTCAGCCGTTGGTGCTCGCTATGGCGGTGACGGTCGGCATACGTTTGCGTTGCCCGACCTGCGCGGCCGTGTGCCGCTGCATCGCTCCGACACGATCGCTGTCAGCGCGAGCGGAGGAGCAGAAGCAGTGACGCTCGCCGGAGCTCAGATCCCGCAGCACGGCCACGGACTGCCGGTACCGGACAGCGCAGCCAGCAGCAACGTCGCTGGACGCGCTCTGCGGGTGAGTGCGAACGTCGGCGCGCACCAGACGGTCAAGCTGGGCAAGATGACCAGCACCGGCCTGGGCAGCGCCCACGACAATCTGCAACCGTATCTTGCGCTGAACTACATGATCGCCGCAGACGAGCCCGACGCCGGCCCGGTCGTTGGCGAGGTGCGCATCCTCGCCGGTAGCGGTGTGCCCGATGGCTGGGCGAAGTGCGACGGGCAGGCACTCAACATCGCCAAGTTCGGTGATCTCTATTCCGTTATCGGCACGACCTACGGCGGCGATGGGCGGACGCAGTTCGCTCTGCCTGACCTGCGCGGACGCGTCGCGATGCAAGCAGGACGTGGCCCCGGCCTCTCGACGCGCAAGCTCGGCGAGGCGGGCGGCGATGCCACAATCGCGCTTCGCGAGGATCAACTGCCGCAGCACGACCACGGCGCAGAGCTTTCCGTGGCCGTTGCCGAGGGCGAACGCGTCCTGCTGGCCGCATCCGGCGGCGACAACGCCAGCGGCACAACAGACGCAGCCGACCGCGTCATCAACGTCGCGACCGGTGCCTGTGGCGAGACGGCGACACATCAGAATCTGCAGCCATACCTCGCGGTGAACTACATCATCGCCGTGCGAGGGCGGCTACCTGAACCGGCATAAGACACCGCGATGCGGATCGACGCACAGAGGGGTTTGAGATGAAGGTCGATATTGGCAATGTGAAGCTCGCGCGGCGCGATCTTCTCAAGCTCACGTCCGCATCAGTGGTCGCGACCACGCTCGTTGGAGCGTCGGCAACGCTCACGCCGCTGTCGCTGCCGCACTTCGACTGGACAGCGCAGGCCGCGACGACCGCCCCGCCGCGCGTCGCCGTCGGATTCTGGAACGGTCGGCTGGACTCATCGTTCTCCGATGCCGGCTCGATCGAAGCGGGCAGTGGCCAACACGCGTCAACGGCGCACGTTACCGTCGCCACCGGCTGCCCGCCAGAAGACATCGCGGCCTGGGACAGCTTCCGCGCTGCCGGCCTGACTTTCGACCTGCGGCCAAACCACGAGGGCGCGCTGCACGCCTGGCGACATCAGGTCGATCCGGTCACCAGCACCAGCCCGCTGGCCAGTTACGACATCCCGGTCGATGCCGAGGGCGGCCTGCGCGGCTGGATCGACTACCGCGCCAACGATGGCAAAGCAGCCGTCCCGTTCCAGATCGGCGCAAACGGCGGTCTGCAAAACGGCACCTACCTGATCATGCTCTCCGGCCCTGGCGATGTCCGGCGCATCGACTGGTCTCCGCTCACGCTCAACGTCATCGACGGCGGCCAGGCCCTCGCCCTGCGCGACGAACGCGGCCAGACTGTCCGCCGCCCACACGTCGTGCTTGAGGTCTATTTGAGCTAGAACCACAAAAAGAACGGCCGCCGCGTTGGACGCGGCGGCCGTTCTGCGTTTCCGGTTGGCTGACTATTCAGCGTCCATCGGAGCCGAGAAGTAGTAGATCAGCTCCTTGGCGTGGGCGCGTGCGTCGGAAAGGCGGATCGACTCATCGGAGCCGTGCGCCTTCGACTCGCGCTGGCGGCCGTTCCCGACCGTCGCGATCAGGTCCGTGTTCAGTACCTGCGCGATGTTGGCCATGTCGGTCGAGCCGCCCGAGCCGGTGCGGACGAAGTCGTCATCGCTGTAGCCCTGCACCAGCTTCAGCGCTTCGACCAGCCGCTTGGCACCGGGATGGTCTGCAGACTGGTAGTACGACGGATACGAGTGCATGAACGACACGTCGGCAGAGAGCGCCTGCGATTTCTCCAGACCGCGTTCGACCGCCTCCCGAATCTCGGTGGTCACATCGTCGTAGTCCTCTTCGGGGATGTAGCGCCGGTTGATCAGCACTGATGCAGTTGCCGGGACGATGTTCGACTTGACACCTCCGCCAACGATATCCAGGTTGAACATGGGACGGAGATGTGACGGCGCACCGGGGGCCGGAGCCAGTGGCAGCGCTGAGCGGCGCGCTTCGACCTCGTGCTTGAGCGTCAGCAGCTCATTGAGGATCGGCACCATCTCTTCGATCGCGTTGATGCCGAGGTAGTTCGCGCCGGAGTGGCACGAGCGACCGTGGACGGTGACCGTCGCATCGACCGAGCCGTTCGAGCCGAGCCGCAGCACCGGGTCCTGGCTACCCTCCATGCACAGCACCGGCGCGGTGACATAGCCTTCGAGCGCGAGGTGGTAGACACCGGGATAGACGCCGATCTCCTCGTCGGTACAGAGAACGACGTTGAGATCCCAGACCGGCTCGATGCCCTGCTGCTCCATGACGTTGAGCGCCGTCAGCAGCGTCGCGATCGTGCCCTTCATGTCGGCGATGCCGCGACCGTAGATGCGACCATCCTCGATCTCGCCGCCGAACGGATCTTTCGACCAGCCTTCCTCGATCGGCACCGTATCCATGTGGGCGTAGACGGTCAGCGGCGGCTTGCCGTTGTTCTGCCGCGCGACCAGATTGACGCGATCACCCTCGAGGGGCAGCGGGATCTGCTGAACCTTCTCCCACGGGATGACGACGCGCGTCGTGTCAAATCCCAGACGCTGGAATTCCGGCTCGACCAGATCCAGGAGCGTATCGTAGTTGCGACCCGGCGGGACGCAATTGTCGATGGCGATGATCGACCGCAGCCGCTCGATGAGCTTGTCCTCCTGCGCATCGACCGCAGCAAAGGCTTCCGTAAAGTCCACGCGATTCTCCTCCCACATTCAAGACTGTGTGCAGCAGGGGTATGGTAACGGAATCAAGCGCAGAGTCCAGCGGACGCAGAACATCTATCCGCGCAAGGCGGGCAGGACACGCTCGCCGAGCAGCCGGATGCCGCCGGCATCGGTGAGACCATGCGGCGTGCCGAACTCGATCCGGTTGACCCCGGCGTCGAACAGTGCCTCACACTGCGCGATGATTTCGGAAGGGTTCCCGGCGAACGCGAAGCGCGTCAGGAGATCGTCGGGGATGAGGCGGCCGGCAGACTCCTGGTCGCCTGCTTCCACCAGCGAGTCGATCCGCGACGCTAGCTCGGGATCGATACGGACGGTCGGATCAAGCGGCTCGACGACCGGCAGATACAGCGCCATCTCGCGGCGAATGAGGTCGCGTGCCCGCTCGCCGTCCTCATCGACGACGGTCACCGCACCGAGCGCGATCCCGATCGCCTGCGGGTCGCGGCCAGCGCGTGCGGCACCCACCGCAATGCGCTCGCGAACCGGCTGCACGACATCCGGATTGGCCGAGCCGCCGACCTTCACCTCGTCGGCGCGCTCGCCAGCCAACGCCAGGATGTTGCGGCCCCAGCCGCCGATCATCAGCGGCACCCGCGAGCGCCGCACTTCGTAGCGTAGACGCAGGCCCGGTCGCAGGCGGTGGTATTCGCCGTCGAAGCCGCGATCGTCGCCACTCAAAAGGCGCTGGATGACCTCGATGGATTCGCGGATGCGGGGGACAGCATTGTCCTGGCCAACGCCGATGTCGTCCAGCCAGGCACCGCGCGTCAGCCCCAGGTAAGCGCGACCGTCGCTGACCTGGTCGAGCATCGCGATCTGACCGGCGATCTCAAGTGGATGCAAGGTGAAAGGGTTGATCGCAGCCGGGCCTAACCTGATACGTGATGTCGCTTGCGCGGCCAGCGTCAGCGGCACAATCGGCGGATGATAGAGCAGGTCTGCATAAATCGACAGCATGTCGAAACCGAGCTGCTCGACCAGAGCTGCGAGCGCAGCGTACTCGGCGGGCGACTTGTTCGATTGCAACGCGATGGAGAGCGATCGGCCGTTGGTCACGTCAGATCGTCGACTTTGAACGTCCGACAATTGATGCGCTCAATCCGCATAATCAGACGTTCGTCGATATCCGGGCAAGCCACAAGCGTGTCCAACTCCAGCCAATCCGCCGGATCGAGCAGTCGCTGTTTGGCGGGAAGTAAAGGCAGCACCGATTGCAGGGCATACAGGCAAAAGTGCTTGCCCTCAGGTATGCGAATCTGGCTCGATTCGGTGAGCTCGAAGTAGTCTCCCACCTGCAATCCACACACCGAGCGGCCCTCAATACGATCGACCGTCACCCGAAGGTCGAACAGATCGAACTCCAGTTCATCATCTTCCCGCAGAAACTCCATCAGCGACGGCCTTCCACTTCATCCCACGGCTCCCGGTGCAGAATATCCATCAGTTCGGCGTGCAATGCTGGCGTCGCAGCACCAACGATCGGAGCACGGCGAGTCAGATCAAGCGTCACCGGAACGGGTGTACCTTCAAACGTCGACAGAACTGCTCCGGAGACATCAAGCATGATCAATGCCCCTGCGTAGTCAACGATCTTCTCCCCGTGTCCAGCCGGCGAAATGCGGTTCGGATTGACCAGGGCGTCGAGTGTGCCACACGCGATCAACGACAGATCGAGCGCCGAGCAGCCAGTGATCCGAATTCGCCGCGCATCAACCATCAGCGGCCCCATCGTCCGCCAGGCTGTCGTCGTCTCCGGGCGAATGAGGGCCACGCGCGACTGGCGCAGCGACTCGACTGCTGCCGGGCGCACGACGCGACCATCGACGCGCACCGGCCCACCGCGTGCGGCAGTATAGACGTGACCAGTTGCGAAATTCATCACACATCCTGCCACGATGCGATGATCGAGCAGGATACCAACTGAGAAGGCGTAGTACGGGAAACCGTAGACGCGATCGGTCGACATAAGCCCAGGCTGCGGAGCTGTGTGCTCAATGAAGTTCGGCACCGCCGTCGCATTGTTCGTCGCGTCAACCGGATCGACGATGGCGGTGAGCGCCGAGCCACGGTCGAGGAATCCGACTTCCTCCGAGAGGATGTTCATCCGCGGTTCGAGCGTGGTCAGGACATCCAGGGCGCGATCTTCGGCAACCTGATCGACGTAGGATGTGTCGAAGCCGTCAGCACCGAGGCCGACGACATCGGCCAGCCGCGCCTGCTCGGCACGAACGATCGCCTCGCGCACCTGTCTGCCGCACTCGGCCAGGTCAACGAGCAATGCATCAAAATCAACCATCGGAAGACGCACATTCGCTGTCGTATGAATCAGGTATCGGATCTGCTATCGTGATGCGTTGAAGAGGGGAGTTCAACGTCATGCCTCGCCATATCGTCACGTTGCTGATTGTCACCGGCGCGTTCTTTGGCCTGCTCTGGATGGGCGTTGTCGTCTTCAATCAAACTCCGGGTACTGCCATGCTGCTGAGCTTCATCACACTCCTGCTGATCGGACTTGGTGTGACCTATAGCGTCTCCACGTTACGACAGGATCGCACCGAACGCGACTAGGACGTCGGCTGCGGGAATGCGCCGGCCCGATAAACACGCCCCGGCAGCTCCTTGCCAAGCTGGCCGGATAGCCACTCAGCACACGCAATCAGCGCCTCAAGATCGATGCCGGTCTGATACCCCATACCGTGCAGCATATAGACAAGGTCCTCGGTCGCGATGTTGCCGGTCGCACGCGGCGCGAACGGGCAGCCACCCGTTCCACCGACCGACGCATCCAGCACCTGCACCCCCGCTTCGACCGCCGCCAGCGCGTTTGCAATGCCGGTCATACGCGTGTCGTGGAAGTGGCAGCCGACCAGCACGCCCAGGTCGCGCGCGCCGTTGACCAGCTCACGCACCTGCTTCGGGACGCCAACACCGATCGTATCGCACAGCACGATCTCGTCCGGCGCGCCAGCCTGTAGCCGTTCGATCACCGAGAGGACCGTGCTGGCAGGCACTGGCCCCTCGAACGGGCAGCCGAAGACGACGCTCAGCGGGATGACGAAGCGCTTGCCGTCTGCCTTTGCACGCCCGGCCAGCTTGATCGCGAGGTTGATGCACTCCTCGACAGTCGCGTTCTGGTTGCGGCGTGAGAAGCTGTCCGTGACGGCGAACGTGAAGTGGATCGCATCGACGTCGGTTTCAATCGCGCGATCGTAGCCTCGCTCGTTCAGCACCAGTCCAGCATAGGTCACACCCGGCTCGCGATTGATGGCCGCCATGACATCTTCAGCACCGGCCATTTGCGGCACCAGCTTCGGATGCACGAAGCTGGCCGCTTCCATGCGGGTGATGCCGACCTGGGCGAGGCGGTCGCAGAGCTCGGCGCGGGTGGCTGGCGGCAGGATGACCGACTCGTTCTGCAGCCCGTCGCGCGGTCCGAC